>JAMOQL010000120.1 GCA_027064025.1 Bacteroidales bacterium | reverse complement strand
TGGAACTTTGAAAGTGGGTGATAATTCTTGCGATAGCGATGAACACGATCACGATCATGGAGAAGGTCATCATGGACATGGAAGACATGCTTAATTAGTTTTGTTTTATAGATTTTAAGAGGCTGTATTTATGGTAAATACGGCCTCTTTAGTATATTGTTGATTTTAAAAATATATTTTATCGAAGCCTTTGGTTATTAACTTGTTTCCGAATTTCTTTAAACATACCTTCTAAACCGTTAACTTTTATTTCGTACATTTCAGCCAAGAAGTTACCTATTTTATTCGTAGGAAATCCTTTTTGTTTGAACCAAACATAATATGGTTCCGGAATTTCTGATAAATAATAGTCTTTGTATCGACCAAAAGGCATTTTTGTAAACGCTAATTCTATCAAGTGTTTTTGCTGTTCTTCGGTGTTAGGAATCATTAGAAGGTGTTTTTCTTTTATTAAACTGGTTCATGGTTCTCCCCATATTTATGGTGCAAAAACTTTTAATAATTTGGTGACAAACTTTTATGGGTTCTTCTAATGCTTTTTGTTCTTCTACACTCCATTTTCCTAAAACAAACTCAACTTGCTGACCTCTTAAGAATTCATCGCCAATACCAAATCGTAAGCGGTTAAATTTTTGATGTCCAAGGATCTCAGCGATGTGTTTTAATCCGTTATGTCCAGCATCACCACCTTGGGGCTTGATGCGTAAGTTCCCTAGTGGTAAGGCTAAATCGTCGACAATAACTAACATATTTTCTACAGGTATTTTTTCTTTCTGAAGCCAATAATTAATGGCGTTTCCACTAAGGTTCATATAAGTGCTAGGTTTTAATAAGATGAGTTTTCTACCTTTAAATCGGTACTCAGAAACTTCGCCGTAACGCTGAACTTCGAAAGGATATTTGCTATCTTCTACAAAACTATCTAATACTTTAAATCCAATATTGTGACGTGTATTGTGATATTCTGCTCCAATATTCCCTAATCCTACAATTAAATATTTCATTTTAATAAAAGTTATGTCTGCAAAAATAGAACGAACAAATTTGGTTTTGTACTGATATTATAAAAAGTTATTTACAAAAAAAGGCTGCTCTTTCGAGACAGCCTTAATTAATTCTATATTGCAGAGCTAATTATTTCTTTGGATTAATAAATACTCTGACGTAATTGTCTGTTTTTAAGTATTTTTTAGCTACAGCCATAATATCTTCTTTAGTTAAAGAATTTATTATTTTTTCTTCATTCTTAAATTCAGAATTATCAACATGGTCAAAATTATAAGCTTTCATAGAATTTAACCAATATCCATTTTCACGCATACGAGTTTCTCTTTCTTTAAGTAATTGTTGCTTAGCTTTGTTTAAGTTAATATCTGTTGGGCCTTCTGTTGTTACTTTTTTGAATACTTCTAAAACGCCATTTGTAGCATCTTCGACATGCTCTGGCGATGTAGGGTAGTATACCGTCATAACAGCTTTTGCTGTTGGAGTTTTTTCATAATTAGGATAAGCTCCAATAGAATATACCCATGAGTGTTCTTCTCTAATAACATCGATTAAATCGATAGAAAGAATTTTCCCTAATGCTTTAAGTGCAATTCTGTCTTTTTGATTGTAATCAAAATCATGATTAAATTGCATAAGAACTGTACTTTTTGGTTCAGAACCCATATTTACTTCTACATCAACTTTCCCTTTTGGATAATTGATACCTAGGTCTTTGTATTTTTCGTTGTTGTTTGTGTTAGATAAACTACCTAAGTACTTTTCTATTAAAGGTTTTGCTGTTTTAGCATCAATATTTCCAACAAAGTAGAATGTAAAACTTGCAGGGTCATTGAAACGTTCTCTATATATTTTATGAACTCTTTTGTAATTGGCTTCGTCCAATAATTCTGCTGACATAGGACGTGCTCTTAAATTATGAGAAGCTAATACAGTTTTAATAGAGTCTCTAAATACGGCATCTGGACTTAAACTTTGGTTCTCGTACATAGATTTTGCTTTAGAAATATATGAATCGTAAGCCGTTTGGTCGTAACGAGGTTTGTTGAAGTATAAGTTGATTAACTGCAACATGGTTTCGAAATCATTAACAGAAGAAGATCCGTTAAAACCTTCAGAAAGCTCAGAAATATAAGGCGAAACAGATACGTTTTTGTCAGAAAGTAGTTTGTCTAGCTCAATTTTATCGAATCCATTTAAACCTGATTCTTTAATAATATCAGTAGCAATCTTAGAAGAAATATCATCTTCTTGTCCGTAAAGTGAATATCCACCATAACTGAATCCAGTCATTTTAATTTCATCATCTTTAAAATCTGTAGTTTTTAAAACTACTTTTACACCGTTAGATAGGGTCCACTCTTCAGCTCCAAATTCTTTTAATTTTGATTTCTTTTCAACTTTTCCTGCAACAATTCCTAATTTCTTGGCTTCGAATAACGGACGAGTAGAAACTTTATCAACATAAGGCTCTAATTGTTCTGATTTAGTATCGTTGATTATTTTAAGAATATCTTCTTCTGTAGGGATGTTAAGACCTTCTTTGTCAATAGCCACAATTAATACAACCATATTTTTGTCAGTAATCCACTCTTTAGCTAAAGCGTTTACTTCTTCAAGAGTAATACCATCAATAAATTCTTTGTAATATTTGTATTCGTTTTCTATTCCAGGAAAAGGTGTTTGAGAGATTAAGAAATTAGCTTTATATTCTTCGACGAAATTTTTTGATTTTTGTTTATTTCTATCGTTATAAAGTTTTTCCATTTTTTTCATCATAGATTTTTTTTCTCTAGCTAATTCAGTAGCAGTAAATCCATGTTGTTTAATTCTGTAATTTTCCTCCAAGATAGTTTTTGCACCTTTTTCAATACCATCAGCTTTTGTGGCAGCGATAGAAATATAAGTATCTTTAGGTCCAATAAAATCGCTATATCCTGCATAACCATACACAAAAGGAGGATTTTCAACCATTGTTAATTCCTGTAACCTTTTGTTAATCATTTCATTGTATAAATCGTGAGCAATAGATTTTCTATAATCACCAATGGTTTTCATATAGAATTTATCATGCTTAATAAAGATTTGAACAGCTGTAGAAGTGTTCTCTTTATCTTTCATTATTGCAATAATAGGCTCTTTGTTATCGGGTATTTGTTCTTGAACATATTCTCTAGGATTCTCTGTTGCAGGTATCTCGCTAAACATTTTTTTAATTTTGGCTTCCACTTCTTTAGCATCAAAATCACCAACAGCAACTACCGCTTGGCGATCAGTTCTATACCAATCTCTGTAGAACCTTTTTAGAGCATCGTATTTACAACTATCAACTACAGACATTAATCCAATAGTATTTCTTTTAGCATATTTAGAATCTTTAAAAATGGCATCGAACATAACGTCTTGCATTCTAAATTGTGCTCCTTGATGCATTCTCCACTCTTCATGAACAACACCTCTTTCTGCGTCTATTTCTGCATTATCGTAAGTTACATAATGCGACCAGTCGTGTAAAACAAGTAATCCTTTGTCTAAAAACTGTGCACTATCTAAAGGTACAGTGATTCCATAAACAGTTTCGTCGAAAATAGTGTAAGCATTTACCTCTGCACCAAATTTCATTCCTGTTCTTTCAAGAAAATCGACTAATTTGTGTTTTGGGAAATTTTTGGTCCCGTTAAAAGCCATGTGCTCACATAAGTGGGCTAAACCTCTTTGGTCTTCGTCTTCTTGAATAGACCCTGACCGAGTGATGAGTGTTAATTCAGCTCTGTTTTTGGGAGTTTCGTTATGACGAATGTAATACGTCATTCCATTGTCTAGTTTTCCATAAATGACATTTGGGTCTTTAGGAATTTCCTGATTTACATCGATTTGTGCCCATCCCATAGAAACGGTTAGAATCGCTAAAATCAATAAGGATTGAATTTTCTTCATTGTTTTTAATTTATTTATTGTGCTTATTATTTAGTATTAATCTTGTGACGCAATAACTCAAAATTTGTTACAGCTTTGTTTAGTTTGTTTAAGGTGATATTTAATTTTCCGATGTTTGTATTAAGTTAATATATATTATTTTTTATATTTTATAATAGTAGGCTCGGTCTTTAGGATACGAATAGTTAATCTATTCCCTATTAAAGGATAAAGCCATACCTCTATGATCTTCGTTGATAGTTCCGTTATCGAAAGCTAAAACACCATTGACAAAAGTTTGTGTAACTTTGTGGGAGAATGTTTGTCCCTCGAGAGGTGACCAACCACATTTATACAAAATATTTTCTTTATTAACCGTCCACTCTTGATTTGGGTCGACGATTGTTAAATCTGCAAAATAACCTTCTTTTAAATATCCTCGTTTTTCAATTTGAAATAAATCGGCAGGCGCATGACACATTTTTTCAATTACTTTTTCTTTGCTGATTTTTCCTTTCTTCGATAATTCTAGCATAGTTACTAAAGAGTGCTGAATCATTGGTCCACCAGAAGGTGCTTTAAAATAGCTATTGTCTTTTTCTTCGGCAGTATGTGGTGCGTGGTCGGTGGCAATTACGGCTAAGCGATTTCCCGAAGCAGCTTTTAAAAGCTCGTCTCTATCGTATTTGGTTTTTACTGCAGGATTCCATTTTATATGTGTCCCTTTTGTTTTGTAATCTTCTTCAGAAAACCACATATGGTGTACACATACTTCTGCTGTAATATTTTTATTTTTTAAATTAACATCTTCAAACAATTCTAGTTCTTTGGCTGTTGAAAGATGCAGAACATGTAAACGGGTATTATGTTTTTTTGCTAATTTAACGGCGTAAGAAGAAGATAAAAAACAGGCCTCTTCGCTTCTGATTTTGGGGTGCATTTCTAAAGGAACCTGTTCTCCGTATTTTTCTTTATAGAGGTCTATATTTTTATTGATAGTGGTTTCGTCTTCGCAGTGAGTAGCAATCAATGTGGGAGCATTTTTGAAAATGGCTTCTAAAATTTCGGGGTTGTTCACTAGCATATTACCTGTAGAAGAGCCCATAAATACTTTTATCCCACAAGTTGTTTTGGGGTTTGTTTTAAGAATTTCATCTAAATTATCGTTTGTAGCACCAAAATAAAATGAAAAATTAGCATAACTCGTTTTTTGACCAATTTCAAATTTCTTTGTAAGTTCCTCCTGAGTTGTAGTTTGTGGGTTGACATTTGGCATATCCATAAACGATGTAACCCCACCAGCAATGGCTGCACGAGATTCGCTTGCAATATTTCCTTTGTGGGTTAAACCAGGCTCTCGAAAATGTACTTGGTCATCGATAACTCCAGGTATTAACCATTTCCCTTCAGCATCAATTAGATTAATATCTGTAGGTAGCTTGGTGATTGGAGTTGTATAAACTGTTTCAATTTTATCATTATTAATTAGAAGGGCACCTTTAAAAGTTTGACCTTCATTAATGATAGTGGCATTGTGTATTAGAGTTTTCATGTTCTTTTAGTTAAATAGGCTATAAGGTTTCAAAGTTGAAAAAGTTTATTTATTCGTACAGTTTAGTAATCAAAGGTAATTATTCTAATATTTTGTAAACCAAGATTTTATTTTCATTTTAAGCACCCCCATAATCGCTTCAGAGAATATCCCTCCAGACATTTTTGAGGTTCCTAATGTTCTGTCAGTAAAAATAATAGGAATTTCTTCTATATTAAATCCAAGTTTCCAAGTTGTAAATTTCATTTCTATTTGGAAAGCATAACCGACCATTTTGATGTTATCTAAATCGATAGTTTCTAGGACTTTTCTGGTATAGCAAGCAAAACCAGCAGTGGTATCTCGTATAGACATTCCTGTGATTAAACGAACATAAGCAGATGCGTAATATGACATTAACACCCGTCCCATTGGCCAATTAACCACATTTACACCAGATTTATAACGAGAACCTATTGCCATATCTGCACCGTTTTTAGAGCATGATTCGTATAAGTCATTTAGCTTTTCTGGTGGATGCGAAAAATCAGCATCCATTTCAAAAATATATTTATATTCTTGCTCTAGCGACCAATTGAAACCAGCAATATATGCTGTTCCTAATCCTAATTTTCCCTTACGTTCAAGAATATGTAAAGAACCAGAAAATTCTTTTTGAAGATTTTTTACAATATCAGCAGTTCCGTCGGGCGAATTATCTTCAATTATTAAAATATGAAAATTTTTTTCGAAAGAAAATACAGTTCGTATTATATTTTCGATATTTTCTTTCTCGTTATAAGTAGGGATAATGACAATGCTGTCCGACATAAAAATAATTTTTTTAGCAAAGATAATTAAATCTATTTCAAAGATACTTTTTCAACATAAACTTTTTAGCTTTGTTTAGTAATATTTAACACTTTACAATTAATGCAAGAACAAGAGATACATCAGCTTCTTCATCAATTAAAATTCGATGGAGATGTACATACTGACGATTTAAATAAAATTATTTATGCGACTGATGCTTCGGCTTATCGAGAAATGCCAATTGCAATCGTAAAACCAAAGCATAAATCGGATATTAAAACGATTATCGATTTTGCTAATCAATATCAAATTCCTCTCATTCCGCGTGCTGCGGGAACCTCTTTGGCTGGGCAAGTGGTGGGTTATGGAATTGTAGTTGATATTTCGAAATATTTTACTCGAATAAAAGAGATTAATACAGAGAAAGGCTATGCTATTATTGAACCAGGAGTAGTTCGGGACGAGTTGAATCTAATCTTGAAAAAAGAGGGACTATTTTTCTCACCAGAAACATCTACCTCGAACAGATGTAATATGGGTGGAATGGTCGGTAATAATTCTTGTGGGGCACATTCTTTAGTTTATGGTAGTACAAGAGAGCATCTCCAAGAAGTAAAAGGCTTTCTTTCAGATGGTTCAGAGGTTCATTTTAAACCTCTGTTTTTAGAGGAGTTTAAGAGGAAAGCTACGGGGATACGCTTAGAAAATAAAATTTATAAACATATTTATTCACTGTTATCTTCCGAAGAAAACCAAAAAGAGATTACTGAGCAGTTCCCTAATCCGAAAAATAAAAGAAGAAATACGGGTTATGCCCTCGATTTATTGTTAGAGTCTGAACCCTTTCAAGACACTCCAATCCCTTTCAATTTTTCTAAATTGATTGCTGGTTCTGAAGGAACTTTGATGTTTATGACAGAACTGAAAGTTCGCTTAACACATCTTCCTCCATCGGAGAAGGCTTTAGTTTGTGTTCATCTAAATTCTGTAACGGAAGCCATTCGAGCCAATTTAATTGCATTAAAACATAATCCTTCTGCTATTGAATTGATGGATAAAACCATAATGGATTTGGCCAAGGAGAATAGAGCATCTGCAAAAAATAGATTTTTTATCGAAGGAGATCCTGGGGCTATGTTAATGGTAGAGTTCGATAAATTGAGCCTAGAAGAAATCTCTGAAATTACAGAAGAAATGGAAAAGGAGATGAGAGAAGCCAATTTGGGTTATCATTTCCCAATAATTCGTGGTAAAGATATTTCAAAGGTATGGGATGTTCGTAAAGCAGGTTTGGGCTTATTGTCGAATATGAAAGGTGATGCTAAACCTGTTCCAGTAATTGAAGATACTGCTGTTTTGCCAGAACATTTAGAAGCTTATATAGACGATTTTAACGCTTTACTAAAACAACATAATTTATCTTGTGTGTATTATGCGCATATTGCTACAGGCGAGATTCATCTACGCCCTGTAATGAATTTAAAAACTAAAGAGGGGCAGGAGTTATTTCATACCATTGCTTTGGAAGTGGCAAAACTGGTGAAAAAATATAATGGCTCGTTAAGTGGAGAGCATGGTGATGGGCGTTTGCGTGGCGAATTTATCCCATTAATGATGGGCGAGAAAGTTTATCGGATGTTTAAAGATATAAAGCAAGTTTGGGACCCCAAAGGTATTTTTAATCCAAATAAAATTGTCGATACGCCTAAAATGAATAGCTCGTTGCGTTTTGAGCCCAATCAAGCAAATAAAGCTTTTGAAACTTTTTTCGATTTTTCTGAAAATGGTGGATTATTAGAATCTGCCGAAAAATGTAATGGCTCAGGAGATTGTAGAAAGTCGCATTTGATGGGAGGGACTATGTGTCCATCGTATCAGGCTAGTAAAAATGAAAATCAGACTACTCGTGCTAGAGCTAATGTTTTAAGAGAATTCTTGACACGATCGGAGAAGATTAATCCTTTCGACCAGCAAGAAATTTATGAGGTGATGGATTTGTGTTTGTCCTGTAAAGCCTGCAAGTCGGAGTGTCCTTCGAGTGTAGATGTTGCTAAATTAAAAGCGGAGTTTTTGCAGCATTATTATGATAAAAATGGAGTCCCTCTACGAACCAAACTAATTGCTAATATTTCTAAAATTAATGCTTTTGGAATGATGTTTAGACCCATTACTAATTTTTTTATGGGCAATAAATTCACATCTGCAATTATAAAATCTTCGATAGGTTTTGCATCTAAAAGGAGTATCCCTTTATTGTCGAAAGTGTCCTTATCGAAATACGTAAAAACACTTACTGCAACCGAAGGTAAAAATGGGACAGTTTATTTGTTTAACGACGAGTTTACCAATTTTAACGATTCCGATATTGGTATAACAGCCATTCGATTGCTTAATAAATTGGGCTATAAAGTTATAATCCCTAGTCATAAAGAAAGTGGGCGAGCTTATATATCGAAAGGATTAATAAGAAAAGCCAAAGTATTGGCGATAGAAAATGTTAATTTATTGAAAGATAAAGTAACTAGCGAAATTCCATTGATTGGAATTGAACCATCAGCCATATTGAGTTTTAGAGATGAATATCCAGATTTGGTTGGCAATGAGTTAAAAAAATCGGCGAAAGCTTTAGCTAAAAATGTGTTGATGATTGATGAATTTCTAGCATCAGAAATAAAAAAAGGAAAGATAAAGCAAGAGCAATTTACTGATGCAGAGCAAAAAATAAAGCTTCATGGACACTGTCAGCAAAAGGCGATAGCCTCGACCGACCCTACTAAAATAATTTTATCGTTCCCCAAAAATTATTCGGTAGAGGAAATACCTTCAGGTTGCTGTGGTATGGCTGGTTCGTTTGGTTACGAAAAAGAGCATTACGATTTATCGATGAAAATAGGTGAATTAGTTTTGTTTCCATCTGTTCGTAAAACGGAAAAAGAAACCTTGATTTCTGCTCCAGGAACAAGTTGTAGACATCAAATAAAAGATGGGACAAGCCGAGACGTATTGCATCCGATTAGTATTTTGTACGGGGCACTTGTATAAAGAATGTTTTGAATATCAGGATTTTATGGGACTCGTAAATAAGAAATAATTAATTTAGAGCTATAATTTTATAATTTATTAATATGAAAAAATATTTTTTTGTTATTATTTTAGCGAATTCGATGTTAGTAAATGCTCAATTTACTACTGTTTTCGATAAACATGAAGCGATGAATTTAGTTGCCATTTGTAACTATTGGATTAATGGAAAAATAAAAGATGTTGACTCAACTTATATAGACTCTACTTATTCATTAATTTATGAGTCCAAATTGTTTAAGATGGAAAATAAATGGCAGCTTTGGCAGAAAGGTAATCAGGCTATGGTTATTAACCTAAGAGGAACCACTCGGCAGTCTATTTCTTGGTACGAGAATTTTTATGCAGCAATGATTCCTGCAGAAGGAAATCTAGTATTGCCCGATAGTCAGAAAGTACATTATAAATATGCCGAAGATAAACGAGCTGCAGTTCATGTGGGGTGGACGATGGGTGTTTCGTTTATGATGTCTGATATTTTGTCGCATATAAAAGAAATGAATGCTAAAGGAATTTATGACATTTATATTACAGGACATAGTCAGGGAGGGGCTTTAGCTCATTTGTTGCGGGCTGCTTTTCAATATTTACCCGAAGGTCAACTATCCAAAAAGAATCGTTTTAAGGTATATGCTTTTGCATCGCCCAAACCGGGTAATCGCTTTTTTGCATACGATTATGCGAGTTACACTAGTCTGAAGAATCCTTCTTACACTATCATCAATAACTCGGACTGGGTGCCACAATTGCCTTTTTCCATTCAGTCGCCAGATAATATGGTAGAAGTTAATCCTTTTGCTTCTTTAGAAAATAATGATTTCAAGATTCCATTTATTAAACGTATTGTGATAAAAAGGATTTATAATTCGATGAAGAATCCGACTGATAAATCGCAGAGGAGGTTTAAAAAGAATTTGGGGAAAAAGATGAAAAAGCAAATCTCTAAGAAAGTAGGAGATTTCCAAACTCCTGAATATGTTAACGATTTTTCTTTCTTTCCTGTAGGGGTTCAAGTTATTTTAAAGCCATGGGAAACCAGTTCGGACGATAAAATTATGAATGTGTTTTGGCAGCATTTACCAGCTCATTATTATTATTTGATTGAAAAGCAGCAATAAATTATTATGCCCTGCAAGTGCATCGTTTTAACTTAAATAGTGACCAAATAAAAAAGCAGATGCTAAATTAATAACACCTGCTTAATAGAATATTTTGTTAAATTCTAGTGGCTTCCACAGTTTCCTGTACACTCATGACCCTCTTCGTGGTGGTGATGTCCCTCTTGGTGAACGTGTCCATGTTGAATCTCTTCTTCCGTTGCATCTCTAAGCTCAATAATTTCACCTTCGAAGTGTAAATTTTGGCCAGCTAATGGATGGTTAAAATCCATTTTTATATGCTCTTCTGTAATAGCATTTACTTTACCATCAATTCTATGACCTTCTGCATTTTTCATGGGAACCATGGCTCCAATTTGAATTACATTTTCGTCTAATTTACCATCAACTTTAAAAATATTAATGTCTAAATCTACGATTGCGGTTTCGTCAAATTCGCCATAAGAGTCTTTAGCTTCGATACCGAATGAAAAATTATCTTTTTCGTTTAATCCTACAATTTCTGTTTCAAATTTAGGAATCATTCCTCCAACACCATACAAAAATGTTAAAGGCTGAGCGTTATATGTTTCTTCGATAAGCTCACCTGCGTTGTTGTCTTTACGTAAACGGTAATGTAAACTTACCACCTTGTTCTTTTCAATCATGTTATTGATATTATTATATTTATAAAAAAACTCGGGCAAAAATAAGGAAATAGATTTAATAAAAGAATGATAGATACTATCTTTTTATAAGAAATTCTAACAAATGGATAATTGGCTTTATAAAAGTGCTAATTCGGTTTTTTCTTTTTTAGTCATTTTCGTAATCACTAAGTTATACGAGTCCATAATTAAGGTCTTTAGGGATTTATCGCTTTTGAAGTTTTCTAAATCTACAGTTATCCAATGTTTTTTATTCATATGATAACCAGGGAGTATCGATGAATATTCTTCAATTAATTTGTTAACTGTTTTAGGGTCAGCTTTTAAGTTGATGCTTTTTTTATTAATAGATTCTAGACAAAACATTTTAGACATAACTCGAAATACAATTGTAGTATTGTCGAAAGGCATACTTTCTGAAGTTCCTTTTAGGCTTAAGCAGAATTCTCTTGTTTGTTCTATGTCCATCTCAAAATTATTTGTTAGTAAAAGTACAAGTTTTGAATAATATTGCCAATTTTGTTAGTGTTGAAAAGAAATGAATTACTTATTCGTTATCTGTTTAATAAATCATCATCTTAAACTATTTTTACCGATTAAATTGATACATATGTCGAATAAAAAACCATATATCCTAATATCAAATGACGATGGCTACCAAGCAAAGGGTTTGGCTGCAATAATATCAGTAGCTAAGAATTTCGGTAAGTTAATCGTAGTTTCCTCAGAAAGAGGAGAGTCTGGGATGTCGCATGCTATAACTATGAAAACGCCTTTGCGAGTACGTAAAATTAAAGATGAAGAAAATTTATCGTTTTATGTAATAAACGGAACTCCAGCCGATTGTGTTAAAATTGGTATGAATCAATTGGTAGAAAGAAAACCAGATTTAGTATTAACAGGTGTAAATCATGGCTCTAACGCTTCGATATCTGTAGTGTATTCAGGAACACTGGGTGCCGCTCGCGAGGGTTGTTTGCAACAGATTCCATCTATTGGATTTTCTTTGCTGAATCACGATAAAGATGCCGATTTTTCTACAGTTACACATTTTATGTCAAAAATTATTGAACAGACTCTTGCAAATGGGCTTGAAGACCAAACATTCTTGAATGTTAATGTTCCAGATATTTCGATAAATGAGGTTAAGGGAGTGAAAATTTGCAGACAAACCAAAGGCGTTTGGAAAGAGGAATATATTAAAAGAACTGACCCAAATGGTGGCGATTATTATTGGCTGACAGGGGCATTCGATAATTTTGAACCTAAGGTTGAAGATACCGATGAATGGGCTTTAGCTAATAACTATATTGCTATTGTACCAATACAAATTGATGGAACATCTTATGCCGAAATGGATAATATTAAGAATTGGAATTTATAATGGAATATTTAGAAGGACATAAGCCTAAATCGGTTGTGAATAACCTTCCTTTAGGTTTGATTTTAGGAATTATTATTCCTCTATTAACTTTGATATTTATCAATGCCGAAGCCAACAAAAATTTAAGTATAATTGAGTTTTTGACAAAGTTACGAGCCAACTCTAGTTTATCGGCTTTATTTAGTTTATGTGCTATCCCAAATCTCGCTTTGTTTTTTTTGTTTATTTGGAAAAATAATTACCTCACGGTGAAAGGCGTAATGATGGCAACTATTTTTATGGTTATTTTGGTTTATGCACTAAAATTTTATTATTAAAAGATGAAATATTTTATTCTTTCGGGCGAAGCATCTGGCGATTTGCATGGAGCCAATTTGGTAAAACAAATTCAAAGATTTGATTCGCAAGCAGAATTCCAATATTGGGGAGGTGACTTAATGACTGAAGTGATTGGTCATAAACCTTTGAAACACATAAAGGAATTAGCTTTTATGGGGTTTTCTGAAGTGTTGAAGAATCTAGGCACGATTTTTAAGAATATCAAACTTTGTAAAAGTCAGGTTCTTGAATATCAGCCAGATGTAGTGATTATGATAGATTATCCTGGTTTTAATCTTAGGATTGCAGAGTTTGTGAAAAAACAAAACATTAAAGTTTTTTATTACATTTCTCCTACGGTTTGGGCATGGAAAGAAAATAGAGTAAAAAAGATTAAAGCATTTGTTGACGAAATGTTTGTTATTTTACCCTTCGAAGCTCCTTTCTATCAAAAACATAATTATAAAGTCAATTATTTTGGTCATCCTCTATTAGACGAAATTGAGCAATACAACAAAGGTGTTAAGCCTAGTTTAGATGTTTTTAAAAAAATATACGAATTAGATGATAGACCAATTATTGCATTATTGCCAGGAAGTAGGGTGCAGGAAATAAAAGTAAAATTACCAATCATGTTAAGTTTGGTAAACGACTATCCTAATTATCAGTTTGTAGTATCGGTTGCTCCAACTTTAGATTTAGATTTTGTGCAAAAAATTGCCGGTGGTAAAGACATTAAATTTGTGGTAAATAAAACATACGATTTATTATCGCACGCCTACGCAGGGTTAATTACTTCGGGAACAGCCACTTTGGAAACCGCTTTATTTAAGGTGCCACAAGTTGTTTGTTACAAGGGAAATGCCGCTTCGTTTCAAATAGCAAAACGAATTGTTGATATTAAGTATATATCTTTGGTTAATCTAATACTGGACAGAGAAGTTGTTACGGAGTTGATACAGAATGATTTAACAAGTGCAAATTTAAAAATAGAGTTAGATAAAATTCTTGATTTAGAGTATAGGGGGAAATTGGCTCAGGAATATCAAGAATTAGAAGATGTCCTCGGTGGGGCGGGAGCATCGGAGCGTATTGCTCAGGTTATGGTCGAAAAATTAAAGTAATTGAAGAATATTATTACCATCATATTATCTATCATTCTTTATCTAGGAAGTTTTTCTCAGGATATTAATATTGGTTTGTTTCATAAATACAAACTCAAATCGGCTTTAATATCTCCAGTTTTTGGTCAATATAAAATGATTGCAGATAATAATAAAACGATAGTGTTAAATGCTAATTCGATTGTTTATTTAACATTAATTAATCAAAAAATTCAAGTTAAGACGATATCTGGAGTTATTGGGTCATATAAAAAAATTCAATTTAAAGGACAACAATCTTTTAATACTCTGAGAATTAAAGCTAATAATCCAAAACTTAGAGCTAGAGAGTACGAAGATGATTTTGTACTCGATGTAGTTGCAGGAAAAATTAGAATGATAAATGTTGTTAATTTAGAAAATTATATTGCTGGAGTTGTAGAGAGTGAGGGCGGAGTTCATGCAGGAAAAGAATATTATAAAACTCAAGCTATTTTGTGTAGGACATACGCACTCGAAAATTTTCATAAACACGATGCTGATGGATTTAATCTTTGCGATGATGTTCATTGTCAGGCATATAAAGGACGTGCAAATCATAGCGATTTAATTGTTGAAGCCACAAGTATAACCAAAGGTTTGGTAATTGTTGACACCTCATTAAGTCTAATTACTGCAGCTTTTTACTCGAATAGTGGTGGACAAACCTGTGCCTCGGAGAATGTGTGGTCACAGCCCAGAAGTTATTTGCGGTCAGTTCCAGATGCCTTTAGTATTGGTGGAAATAATTATACATGGACCAGAACAATTTCTTATAATAATTGGATTTCTTATTTAAAAAGGAATGGCTTTAAGATTAGCTCTACTATTTCGGGTAACGATTTTATTACTAAAACTTATAAGCGAGAGAAATATTATAGATTTGGTGATGATTCTATTGCATACACAAGGATTCGGTCTGCATTTAAATTAAAATCGACTTTATTTAGTGTAGATTTTATAAATGGGAACATTGTTCTGAACGGTCGTGGATACGGACATGGAGTTGGTCTCTCGCAAGAAGGTGCAATGGCTATGGATAAACAAGATTACAGCTATAAAGAGATTATTAAATTTTATTATAAAAACGTATTTATTGTTAGCTTGAGAGCCTTACAATTTTTTAAGAATTAAGCAGCTTTTTATATAAAATATCCATTCGCTTGACCATGGTTTGGTAAGAGAATTCTTTTAATGTTTTTTCTTGATTAGTATTGTCCATTTCAGTATTTTCAGCAACAAGCTCTACGATTTCATTTAAATTTTGTGTGAAATCTTCGATGTTTTTTTCTGAGATTCTATGAAACTTAGAGTCCCTTAAAATATCGGAAGTCCCTCCTGCATTGGTTGAAACAATTGCTTTTTTGGCCACTTGTGCCTCGATTATGGCAACAGGAGTGCCCTCGTTATGCGAGCTTAAAGTGATTATTTCCGAACCTGCATAGACGTAATCGACTTCCTTTATCCACGAGGTAAAGAGTACATCGCCATTCGTTTCCTTATTTTGAATAGATAATCCTTTTTGGGCTGAAAGGTCCATTAATTCAGTTTTTAGATCGCCATCACCAACAATAACCAATTTAACTTTTTTTAAACTAATCTGTTTCAGTTTAGCAAAAGATTCGATTAATAAATGGTGGTTTTTAATGGGCACTAATCTTCCAATAATAGAAATCACAATTTCATCATCTTCGATTCTATATTTTTGTCTGAAATCAATTCTTTTAGTATCGAGTTGAGTACGGAATTTTTCAAGGTCTAAGCCAATTGGAACCACATAAGTTTTCTTTTCGGAAACCACATTGAATTTTTCACATAAATCATCTTTTTGTAATTTACTTACCGCAATTATGGCTGTGGTTTTATAAGCTAATAATTTCTCGATAGATTTAAAAATAGTTGTCTTAAACCAGCCAAAATAGGAATGGAAAACATGCCCGTGAAAGGTATGAATAGTAACAACTTTTTTTCCTGTGAAGGCTGCAATTCTTCCTAATAATCCTGCTTTAGAAGCGTGTGTGTGAATAATATCGGGTTGGAATTCTCGAATGATTTTTTTAATTTTCCGATAAGCTTTCAAATCTTCAGAAAAACTAATAGAGCGACTCATTTCAGGAATTACAATATATTTAATACCTTCTTTTTTTAGTAAAAACTCGCTGCTTTCTTCCTCTTCGGTATGTACGCCTCCAATTACTAAGGTTTGGTATTCCGAAGGTAAATATTTTGATAGATATAAAGGTTTGAACACGTGTCCACCAAGATTAAAACGATTGACAATATGTAAAACTTTTATCACCTAAACAATAATTTTATATTTAAAGAACAAATGTAATAATTGTAAATAAGAAAAGGAGGGATTAAAACTTAAAAGTTAATTTTACATTTAATCGAATTCCTGTTAAATAATTAGGAACAGCATATTGTCGATTCTGAATATCAGTAACCCAAACGTAAGAAACAGTATTGTTTTTGTTCATCATGTTAAAAATTTCTGCAGTTAGAAATATGGATTTGAAATTTCTGAAGAAACTATTTTTAGATAATTTAGTTTTTTGATTTTTTAGAATAGCTGTAAAACCAATATCTGTACGGAAGTAATCAGGGATTCGTGCTGTTTGCATATATCGCTCAGAATTAGGAGGCCCAAAGGGCATTCCTGTTCCATAAAAAAGGGTAAGGTGAACCTTGAAATTTGGAAATTTAGGAAGATAATCCTGAAAAAATATTGAAGCATTGAACCTTTGGTCGGTTGGTCTTGGTATAAATCCGTGTCCATCGTTCAAAATATCTTCTTCCGATTTCATAAACGAAAGACTAGCCCACGAGTCGACACCTGGGACAAATTCTCCAAAAATTCTAAAATCGACTCCTGTCGAATAGCCCTTGGCAGTTTGATTTGGATAATATCTAATCATCACATTATCGACCGTATATGGGATTAAATTATTTAAATATTTATAATATACTTCCGAAACAAATTTAAAAGGTCGTTGCCAAAGATGAAAATTGTAATCGCTTGCTAATACAGCATGATAGGACTCTTGGGCTCTGATATTTTTATTTAATCTACCATCAAGAGATCTAAATTCTTTAAAAAATGGTGGCTGATAATAAGCTCCTAAACTAAAGCGAAATAAATAATCTTTTTTCCAATTGGGTTTAATAGCATAAGTCATTCGAGGAGTAGCAAAAAACTGTTGATTGTAATCCCAATAATTACCTCTAATACCAACAGTTAAGAACATTAATGTAGAATCTTTCTCGTATTGATAAGTGTCTTGAAAATGCGCTGTAATACGATTACTCATTAAAGTGTTGTTGGAGTTTATATTTCTGAAAATAGGTACGTAGTTTGGTCTATATCCCACAGTGTCAGGGAAAGGCATCGAATATCCTGCCGAATCTCTAATTTGCCATTCGTTCATTTTATCCTTAATTTCTTCGTGTTGAAATTTTGCACCCCAATGTAAAGTGTGCTCATCAATTTTTTTCTCTCCAATATGTTTAATGCTCGAAACTAAAGCATCAAAAGAATTTCTTGCATGGTCAAGGTACGATCCTATGCCAATGTTCATAAGGCTGTCACCTAAATTGTCTGAACCAATTTGTTTGTTTAATTCATTCAAATAATATTGTCCTAAAATATCGTATGCCTCTCTTTCTTGCGTGTAAAAAGTAGAAGCAATCCATTTTAGTTTTAGATCTTTCTTATGATATTCGTACGTAAAAGCACCTAGTAGTGTGTTGTATAAATCAATTTCTTGACCTTCGAAATATATGTTTAGTCCTAATGCTTCGTTCACTGTTCCAAAAGATGTCTCCCTACTCTGTGGCACAAGTTGATACGAGTTTCTGGCCATATTTCCTAGGAACCCAATTTGATTATTTTCGTTGATATCATAACTCAAATAAGTTTGAAAATCAAAATATGAAGGGGTGTATTCGCCTTTAGTATCAAGAGAACTAAGTAAATACCGAGAGGTTTTATATCTTACTCCTGTAGAGTGCGTAAATCGCCTTGACTTATCGCTGCCAGCTACATGTATTGACCCTCCTAGAAGACTTGCAGAAACGGTAGCTCCAAATTGTTTGGGGCGTTTATATTTAATATCTAAAACAGAAGACATTTTATCTCCATATTTAGCTTCGAATCCACCTGCCGAAAAAGAAACAGATTCAACCATATCTGTATTCACAAAACTTAATCCTTCTTGTTCTCCCGACCGAATTAATTGAGGTTTATAGATTTCAATATCATTAACATAAATTAGATTCTCGTCAAAATTTCCTCCACGAACCGAGTATTGCGAACTTAACTCGTTGTTAGAAACAACTCCGGGAAGTGTTTTTATTAAGGCTTCAATTCCTCCAGAAGAATTAGGTATAGAGGAAATAACTTTAGGATTTAATCGGATAATATTAGTTTGTCTTTTTTCATCATTTCTGATATCCACGGTTTTAAGGGTAGTAATATTTCTTGTTGCTTTAATATGGAGTTTAAATTTTTTACCTTTAGAAACCTTAATTGTTTTTTTTACGGTATGATATTCAATATGTGAGAAAATGAGTGTTAAATTTGTATCTGCTGGAATATTAAGACTATAATTCCCTTTATCATCGGTCATAGTTCCTCCTGGTAGCCCTTGAATAGCAATGTTTACAAGGTCGATGCCTAAGCCTTTGTCTGTTCTGACTTTACCATAAATAGTTGCTGTATTTTGAGCAAAAACAGATAAGTTAAATAGGAAAATAGAAAGAAGAAGTGGTAATCTCAACACTGAAATAATTTTTGTTTATTTGATAATAAACGCCAAAAATACAAACTTATTCTGTTAAGGAGCTTATTCTTGAAATATAATACCAATTTAGATGTGATTTTTTTTTAAGAAATAGCTTTGTAATTCGCCTAACTGTTGTTATTTTGTGACAGAACAATATTAATAATATACTTTCGTTTATAACTCAAGAAAAACGTTTTGATGAATAGAATTTTAAGCTTAATATTATTTTTAATAATTATCAGTTTAAATCTTGATGCTCAGGATTTTAATAAAACAAAGAAAACGCTTAAAGCTGATGCTGTATACGAAACTAATGAGCTATTAAAGGCCTTAGATTTATATAAAGGGGCTTATTCTAAAGCTGAAAGTAAGCAAGAAAAAGCTTATATAATGTTTCAACGAGCACAGATTCAAAGAATGACTTTGAATTACAAAAAAGCTGCTGCTCGATATAAATCTGCAATAAATAAAGGTTATTGGGATCCAATTTCAATTTACTACTATGCTAATATGTTGCAAACAGTTATGAAATACGATGAGGCACTTGTTCAATACAAAAAATACAGCGAAAAAGTGCCTAACGATTCATTAACGAAAATGGGGATACGTTCTTGCGAAGTTTCTTCGGAATGGATGAAGCATCCGACTAGGTATAAAATTGAGAATTTAAAAAAAATTAATTCTAGAGAAAGTGATTTCTCATCGACTTATGGAAATGCTTTAGGAACCGAAGTGGTTTTTACGTCTGGTCGTGAGCGTGATGGATTCTCAAAGATAAATAAAGTTACAGGTCAATATTTTACAAATATTTTCGAAGTTTATCAAAATAGAGCTATGGAATGGGAAGAAGTGAAGGCTTTAAATGATACTATTAACTCTAAATATGACGACGGTTCCCCATCTTTTTCGGCAGACTATAATTCTATGTATTTTACGAGATGTAGGACTGTTAAAAATGTTTATTTAGGTTGCCAAATTTATGAAGGAAAGCGTAAACCTGGAGAGTTTTTTACCTCTGCAGAATATGTTCCAATTGTTGCAGATAGTTTATCTGTAGGGCAGCCTTCAATATCTAAAGATGGTAAGACGCTTTATTTTGCATCGGACATGCCTGGTGGATACGGAGGAAGAGATATTTGGAAAGTAGAACGAGAAAGTTCGAGTGGTGCATTTGGAGAACCTATTAATATGGGTCCTGAAATTAATACGGTAGGCAACGAATTGTACCCTTTTATTAGAGATAATGGGATGCTATACTTTGCCTCAGATTATCATCCAGGAATGGGAGGGCTAGATATCTTTAGAGCTATCCCTAAAGGAGATTCGTGGGCGATTTATAATATGAAATTCCCGATGAATTCCTCGGCCGATGATTTTGCTATTACTTTTAAAGAAGGCTCAGAAGATGGTATGTTTACATCGTCTCGTAAAATTACAGAAATCCCGAATGGAGATTCAGACCCTATAATTATTAAATCTAGAGGCTTAGACGATATTTATGCTTTTGTGCTACCTGTAATGGAATTTTCTTTAACAGGAATTATTACAGATGCGTCAACTGGAGATTTTATTAACGAAGCTGTCGTAGAAATATATGGTGATGATGGATCGGAAATGACTATTAAAACAGGTGCTGAAGGGCGATTTAAATACGTTCTTAAAAAGGACGTTGATTATATTTATTTGATTAAGAAAAATGGTTATTTATTTGGAAAAGGCTCTGCATCAACAATGGATTTGGATGATACTAAGCATTTTAAACAAGAGATAAGCATTGCTAAATTAGGCGAACCAATAAAATTAGACAATACTTTTTACGAGTTTGGAAAATGGGTTTTAACAGAGAGCTCAAAGAAGGAATTAGAGAAATTGGTTACTATATTAACAGATAATCCTAATATTACTATTGAGTTGGGAGCACATACCGATATGATAGGTAATGATGCTTCAAACATTATCTTATCACAAAAAAGAGCACAATCTGTTGTCGATTTTTTAATATCAAAAGGCATTCAAGCTGATAGATTAACAGCAAAAGGTTATGGCGAAACAGTTCCTCAGATTGTAACACAAAAAATTGCAGAAAGCTCATCGTTTAAATTGGGAGATATTCTTAGCCCAGAGTTTATTGATGCTTTAAAAGGTGAAGATGATGAAAAAACAAAGGCATTGAAAGAAGAGGCTAATCAAATTAATCGGCGTACTGAATTTAAAGTTCTATCAACTCGTTATATCCCTGATGTAGTTGAATAATTATAATGTTTTACTCAAATTAAACCAATGAATATGAATCTAGCTGTGTTAATTGATGGTGATAATATACCATCGGCATTTGTGAAAGAAATGATGGAGGAAATTGCAAAATATGGAAATCCAACTATCAAAAGAATCTATGGTGATTGGACTAAACCTAATTTATCGAAATGGAAAAATGTTCTTTTAGAAAATGCGATTACTCCTATTCAGCAATATGGATATACAACAGGAAAGAATGCGACCGATTCGGCGATGATTATTGACGCTATGGATATATTATATTCAGGAAAAGTAAATGGATTCTGTTTAGTATCAAGCGATAGTGATTTTACGAGGCTGGCTACACGTTTAAGAGAAGCGGGTATGCAAGTTATTGGAATTGGAGAAAAAAAGACTCCAAATCCTTTTATTGTAGCTTGCGATAAATTTATCTATATCGAGATTCTTAAAATAAAATCTAAAGAGAAAGAATCTGAAGATGAAAAGGAAGCAAACAAGGAGTCATTTGAGAAAATATCTACAAAAGAGATTAAATTAATTGTATCAACAATTATTGATTTATCAGATGATGAAGGCTGGGCGTTTTTAGGTGATGTAGGAAGTCTATTACAAAAAAAACAACCGAATTTTGATCCAAGAAACTATGGATTTCAAAAATTAACGCCTTTAATTAAGTCCACAGGTAAGTTTGAAATTGAGCAAAGAGAAACTCAGAATGGAAGATCTAAACTTATTTACGTTCGAAATATTGCAAAGCGTAAGATTAAATAGCCTTTTACCTTTAGCTGAGTTTATATTTAAGAATCTTAAAAGAACTTAAATTTAGTTTACGAATTCAAAAATCACAATAAATTTAGTATTTTTACAAGATGAGATATTTTAATATCATTTTAATTATTGTTTTTTCTTCAAGTCTAACTTTTGCACAATATTCAGAAAGTTTTATTCAGGAAGATGAGTATGATGTGCAAACATCAAAAACAAAGGTAGATACTGCTAAGAAAAAGATTTTTACCAATATTACTCTAGGAAGCTCGATAATGTCTTCTGGGCAGAATAATTATGCATTCAATACTTATGTAAATCCAACAATATCATATCAATTAACGCCTAAATTCACTGTTTCGATGGGTTTAATGGCAGTACATTCCAATTATAATAATTATACTTTTTATAATTATTACGAAGGGCAAGTTCAGAATATGAATTACTCGGGAACCTCAGCATACTTTACTTTGCAAGGAGCGTATCAACTCTCCGAGAAATTGAGAGTCTACGGAGGCGTGATGGTAGGAACAGAGAATATGGATTTTATGGGAGCAAATATTCCAACAGAATCTAAAAATATGCACAGACCAAAAGCTTATCAAATTGGTTTTGAATATAAAATAGGTGAACACGCTTCCTTACAATTTGAATTTCAAATGAGAGAGGCCACTCCAATGCAAAATATGCAAATGCAGTCGGCAAGAGGTATTGGTGTAATGGGTAGTTCATCAATGTTTGGTTCTAGAATGGGAGCTTGGTAATTTAAAAAATAGTTTTTAATGCAACCCCTAGCAGAACGTATGCGTCCCAGTTCTTTCGATCAATATATTGGTCAGGAACATATTATTGGAACTAATTCACCTTTACGAAAGAATATAGAAAATGGGATTATTCCTTCTATGATTTTTTGGGGACCTCCAGGTGTTGGCAAAACGACTTTAGCTAAAATTATTTCTAATATTTCTGATCGCCCATTTTATACTTTAAGTGCAGTGAACTCTGGTGTGAAAGATGTAAGAGAAGTTATTGAGAAAGCTAAGAAAACACAGTTCTTTAATACCAATTCACCTATATTATTTATCGATGAGATTCATCGTTTCAACAAATCACAACAAGACTCATTGCTTGGTGCTGTGGAAGATGGCACTATAACTTTGATAGGAGCTACAACCGAGAATCCTTCTTTCGAGGTCATTACCCCATTACTTTCACGTGCTCAAGTTTATATTCTTAAGGAATTAAAAAAATCGGATTTAGAAAAAATGCTTTCTCGTGTTTTGCTAGAAGATATTGAGCTGAAAGAAAAGAAGATAAACATTAAACAAAATGAAGCGTTATTTCGGTTTTCTGGTGGAGATGCTCGTAAATTGCTAAATATATTAGAGTTGGTCGTTAACTCTATCCACAAAGATAAAATTGTAATCGATAATAAAATAGTTGAGTCTATTCTACAAGAAAATATTTCGGTTTACGATAAGGGGGGAGAGATGCATTACGATATTGTTTCAGCATTTATTAAATCGATAAGAGGGAGCGACCCCAATGCTTCGGTTTATTGGTTAGCTCGAATGATTGAAGGAGGAGAAGATGTTAAATTTATAGCCCGTAGATTAATTATTTTATCGGCTGAGGATATAGGTTTGGCTAATCCTAATGCACTACTTATTGCCAACCAAGCATTTCAGTCGGTTAATGTAATTGGCTTACCAGAAGCTAGAATTATTTTGTCAGAAGCCACTATTTATTTAGCCAATTCGCCCAAGAGTAATTCGGCTTATCAAGCTATTGGAGAGGCTCAACGATTGGTCAAAGAAACAGGAAATTTCCCTGTGCCTTTAAGTCTGAGAAATGCACCAACAAAGTTGATGAAAGAATTGGGCTATGGCAAAGGATATAAATATTCGCATGCCTATCCAGAACATTTTGCAAAACAAGAATTTTTTCCAGATCAGATTAAAGGGACGATCTTATATCAGCCAGCTCAAAACACAAATGAATTAAATTCCGAACAACTTATTAATAAACGTTGGGGAGATAAATATAGTAAGTAAATACAAATATTAAATATTATTAAAATGAAAATATATCCAATCCTTACAGGAAATTTAAAATTAGATGGTGGAGCTATGTTTGGTGTGGTTCCAAAAGTGATATGGAATAAATTATATCCTGCAGACGAAAATAATCTTTGTAATTGGTCTATGCGTTGCATGTTGATTGTCGATGGAGATAGAAAAATATTAATAGATAGTGGAGTTGGTGATAAACAAGATGATAAATTCTTTGGACATTATTATTTGAATGGTGATGAAACTCTCGAAAAATCTTTGAATAAAATAGGATATTCAGTAGACGATATTACAGATAATATTTTAACACATTTACATTTTGATCATGTGGGAGGTTCTGTAAAATATAATGATAATAACGAACTCGAACCTACTTTTAAGAATGCTACTTATTGGGTAAGTAAAGCACAGTGGGAGTGGGCAACACATCCTAATCGTAGAGAAAAAGCTTCTTTTCTGACCGAGAATATTATCCCAATGATGGAAAAAGGGAAATTGAATTTGGTTGAGGACGAAGGAGAAATATTGCCTAATATTACGGCAAGAATTTATAATGGACATACCGATGGTCAAATTATCCCTCATGTTAATTACAATGGGAAAACGATTGCTTTTATGGGCGATTTATTACCTTCAACAGCACATATTCCAATGCCTTATGTAATGTCTTACGATACACGTCCTCTACTAACTTTAGAAGATAAAAAAAAGTTCTTTTCAGAAGCTGTTGCTAAAGATTATATTTTATTCTTTGAGCACGATTTATACAACGAATGTTGTAATCTACAAGAAACTTCCAAAGGTGTTAGAGCTAAAGAAACTTTTACTTTGGAAGAGTATTTTGATTAAACCTGTAACGATTATTTAGGACAAGATAATTCCAATAAAAAAGCTGACCGTTTATGATTAACAGTCAGCTTTTTCTTATGAATGAAAAGGATTAAAATAATCCTCCTGTTTTGTATATTTCTAGCTGAACCTCAGAAAAAGGATTAGCTTGGATTTTAGTGTCTTTTGTTTTATTTTCAATAATTCCAGACTCAAAATCTACTTTTAGAATATCACCATCTTCTAAATTTAAGCCTTTAAGATTCTCGTAAGTCATAATTGGCATCGCTGCATTAATGGCGTTTCTCTCGTAGATTGCTCCGAACGATTCTGCAATAATAACCGATGTCCCTAATGCTTTGTATCCATCAACCGCTTGCTGGCGAGAAGACCCTGAACCAAAGTTTTTTTGTACGAGAACAATATCCCCTTTTTTACATTCTTTAGCAAAGTTTTCGTAGCCCTCTAGATTATCGAAAATATATTGTCCCATTTCCTTTATGTCGGTAATAGCCAAATAACGATTATGGAAAATCATATCAGTATCGATATTGTCTTCTTTAATGTACCAAACCCGTCCTTCGACAACAGTTGGATTTTCGTTATGTTGTTGTGGTGCTTTAGCTTTTTTTAATTTTTGTTCCAATTCGTCCATAGTAAATACGGCAGGCTCATTTGGTATATCATCTTCAGTGGTAATGTATCCTGCAATCGAAGAAGCAGCAACTGCGGCTGGAGACGATAAGTAGACTTCCCCTTTCCCTTGTTTCCCTGGGAAGTTACGGTTCCCTGTGCTTATAGTAATCTCTCCAGGACCATTTTGTCCAACTTGTCCAGCTGCACAACCTGCACAACCTGCATTAGAAACTAAGGCTCCAGCATCTTTAAAAATCTTAATTAGACCTTCGTCGTATGCTTGATTCCAGATAGCGTCTGTAGTAGGAACAATTTTAAGAACCACACCTGGCGCAACATGATTGCCTTTTAAAACCTTAGCCGTTTCTCTTAAATCTTCGATTCTTCCATTGGTGCAGCTGCCAATAAATGCAGAGTCAATTTTTGTTTTTTTTGCATCCGAAATATTAGCTGTATCGTGAGGGGCTCCAGGAAGCGAAACTTTTCTAGTAAATTTTGCCATGTCAATATCGAAAACTTCTTTATATTTAGCATCCGAATCTGCAACAATTTTTTCTAATTTTCTGCCTGTTGCCTTTTCCGAATAAGCCATTATCTTATCGTTTGGCGTAAAAAGTAAAATGATTGCTCCCATTTCTGTGGCCATAGAAGAAATTGTAATTCTTTCGTCTAAAGTTAATTTTTCGACCTCTTCTCCATAAATTTCTACTGAGTAACCCAATAATTTATTGGCTCCAAAAATAGAGAGTAAATTTAAGGTAATATCCTTGGCAGAAATACCTTTAGGTCGTTTCCCATTAAGATTGATTTTTACAGATTCTGGTACTTTAAACCATATTTTTCCTTTCGAAAAAGCAGCGGCCATATCTTTATCACCCATACCTTGACCAAATGCACCAATAGCTCCAAGAATGTTGGCGTGGGAGTCTGTAGTTAAACCTGTAGAACCAGGATAGGCAATTCCTTCAGACATCATTGTATGAGTCCCAATTCCATTATCAATATCGAAAACTTTAATACCATGTTTTCTAGCAAATACACGTATAATTTGCTGATTTACAGCGTATTTCTGGTCGGAGCCAGTTGGGTTAGTGTCAAAAGTGAAGAAAGTTTTAGAAACATCGTCAATTTCTAATCCATAATCTTCGATATTTTTGACCACATTGGGTCCGCCAAAATCACGTGCAGCTCTAGCATCAATTTCTATGTCGATAATTTCGTGTGGCTTTACCACATCATGTTTAGAGTGGTTAGCAATTATCTTTTCAATAAGTGTAAGTCCCATATTTTTTGTAATTTATTATCAAATATTTCTTACAAAAATAATATCAATTATCAATTATACATTATCAATCGTCAATTGTTTTTATCTTTGTTACTTATGCAAGTTTTTAAATTTGGTGGCGCATCGGTAAAAGATGCAAATGGAGTTCGCAATCTTGTCGATATTTTATCGAAAGAACAAGGGGATATACTAGTTGTTATTTCCGCTATGGGTAAGATGACTAATGCTTTTGAGAAACTCATTAATGTTTATTTTTCAAATCAAGATTTTAGTTCTGAACTTCAATCTATTGTCGATTTTCATCGAAAAATAATACAAAATTTAGATATTCAGAATTGTTTGTTCGACGAATATTTATCGTTGTTAGAAATCGAATTAAAGAAAAAAGTTTCTGATAATTATAATTATGAATATGATAGATTAATTGGTTTTGGAGAATTATTTTCGACAATAATAGTGTGGATTTACATAAGAGAGAATGTGGGGGGAGCAGCTTGGGTTGATGTTCGAGATATTATTAAAACGGATTCAAATTATCGATTTGCAAAAGTAAACTGGAAGCAAACAGTCCAGCTCGCAAAACAAAAGATCGATTTTTCTAAGAAGAGAGTGTTTTTAACTCAAGGTTTTATAGCTTCTGATTTACTAGGGCATTCCACAAGTTTGGGAAGAGAAGGCTCCGACTATAGTGCGGCTATTTTAGCTTATGCGTTTTCTGCAGAGTCTATTTCTATTTGGAAAGATGTTCCAGGTGTATTAAATGTAGACCCTCGATTGTTCGATAATCCAGAACTATTACCAGAATTATCTTTTTACGATGCTATCGAATTAGCTTTTTTTGGGGCACAAGTTATTCATCCAAAGACTATTCAACCGCTTAAGAATAAGAGAATCCCATTAATGGTAAAATCTTTTGAGAATCCCAATGATAAAGGAACTTTGGTGAGTCACAATAAAGCAAATATTTCAACACCAATTGTAATAATTAAGAATCATCAAGTTTTACTTTCTATAAGAACTCGAGATTTTTCGTTTGTAGATGAAAAGAATTTAGCCTCTATTTTTTCGGTCTTATCTGAATTTAATGCTAAAGTAAATATGATGCAGAATGGTGCAGTTAGTTTTTCGGTAGTAGTAGATTTTTTGCCTCGTTTGTTTGATGCCATGTTGAAAAAAATATCTATTGATTTTGATGTTAAATACAATTCTAATTTAGAATTGATAACAATTCGACATTATACAAAGTCAAAAATTGATGAGTTACTCGAAGATAGAACTGTTTATTTAGAGCAAAAGTCCAGAAATACAGCACAATACCTAGTAGATAATAATTTGTAGAATTTAATCTTTTGTTACCCTTTTGTAGGGCGTTTTTTTTGTGGTTTTATCTATTTTTGAAAGAAATTAACAGACTATGAGCAATCTTGAACAATACTTCCAAACATTTAGAAAAAATATTATTGGCGATCAACAAGTTTATCATTCTCCTTTTGGTAAACAAATTATGATTTACGCCGATTGGATTGCTTCGGGGCGTTTATATCGACCCATCGAAGAGAAAATAATTAATGATATTGGTCCTTTCGTTGCCAATACTCATACAGAAACTAGCGAAAGTGGAACTCAGATGACTCGAGCATATCATCGGGCTCAACATATTATTAAATCTCATGTCAATGCTAACGAAAATGATGTAATAATAACGGCAGGCTTTGGAATGACAGCAGTTGTTAATAAGTTTCAACGGATTTTAGGATTAAAGACTTGTAATCAGAAGATTAACGAATCTTGTAGTTGCAGAACGAGCGAAAGACCAGTTGTTTTTATTACGCATATGGAGCATCATTCTAATCAAACATCTTGGTATTTAACAGATTGTGATGTGGTTATTGTGCCTCCTTCAAACGATTTATTGGTTTCGCTCGATAATTTAAAATTAGAATTAGAAAAATATAAAGATAGAACGTTAAAAATTGGAGCTTTCTCAGCGGCATCCAATGTTACAGGAATTATTACTCCATATCATCAGATGGCGAAATTAATGCACGAAAATGGGGGGCTTTGTTTTATTGATTTTGCAGGATCGGCACCCTATGTTGAGATAGATATGCATCCTAAAGATAATATGGATAAACTTGATGCTGTCATGTTTTCACCACATAAATTTTTGGGAGGCCCAGGTTCTTCGGGTGTATTAATTTTTGATAAGTCTCTATACAAAAATGCAGTTCCAGATAATCCAGGTGGAGGAACTGTAGATTGGACTAACGCTTGGGGAGAGTATAAATTTATTGATGATATAGAACTCCGTGAAGATGGAGGGACTCCTGGCTTTTTACAAACGATGAGGACTGCTTTAAGTATTCAGCTTAAAGAAGAAATGGATTGTAAAAAGATTATGCAACGAGAACATGAGTTGGTAAATTTGGCTATTGATGGACTAACAAAAATAGAAGGTATCAATGTTTTGGCTCAAGAGCATAGAAATAGGATAGGGGCTATTTCTTTTTATCATAACGATATTCATTTCAATTTAATTGTGAAATTATTGAGTGATAAATATGGAGTACAAGTTCGTGGAGGCTGTGCTTGCGCAGGTACTTACGGTCATATAATGTTAGATGTTGACTATAAAAAGTCGCATGAAATAACAGAAAAGATTAACCTTGGTGATTTGTCTTTAAAACCAGGTTGGGTTAGGTTATCTATTCATCCAACGATGAAAAACTCTGAGTTAGAGTTGATTATTAATGCTGTTGAAGAAATTATTCAAGACGTTGAAGATTTAGAAAAAGATTATGAATACAGCTCTCATACCAACGAATATTCTTATATAGGAAATGCTTTTAAGAGTTTGGATTTAGTTGAGAGTTGGTTTAAAAAATAAATATTGGAAACATCTGTAGATATAAAATACATGCACCGTTGTTTGCAACTAGCCAAATTGGGACGAGGAACGGCTCAACCGAATCCTATGGTAGGGTCGGTAATAGTACATGATGGTAAAATTATTGGAGAAGGATATCATCATCAGTGTGGAGAGGCTCATGCCGAGGTTAATGCGATAAATTCTGTTGAAGATAAATCTCTATTAGAGCGCTCTACTATATATGTGAACCTAGAGCCTTGTGCTCATGTTGGTAGAACCCCTGCTTGTTCAACATTAATTATTAATAGTAAGATTCCTTGTGTCGTTATTGGTTGTGTCGATAGTTTCGATAAGGTTGCTGGGCAAGGTATTGCAATGATGAAAGCGGCGGGTATTGATGTTCGAGTAGGTGTGCTAGAAAAAGAAAGCTTAGATATTAATAGAAGATTTTTTACATTTCATCAAAAGAAAAGACCTTATATTATTCTTAAATGGGCAGAAACAAAAGACGGGTTTATAGATTACGATAGGACTCAAGAACATCCCGAGGCTGCTTGGATAACAAACGAAATATCTCGATCGTATGTACATAAATGGCGGACAGAAGAGCCTGCGTTTTTGGTTGGAACACAAACAGCTATTAAAGATAATCCTCAGCTTAACGTAAGGGCTTGGGCGGGGAATGCTCCTTTGAGAGTTTCGGTTGATAGGAAAGGTATTTTCCCTGAAAACTTAAATCTGCTTGACGACTCTCAGAAGACTATTATTTTTACTTCTAAGTTGCCGTCTAGGACATATCAGAATACTAATTTTATTTTAATTGATGATAAAATAGAACTTGAGAATCAGATTTTAAATGAATTGTACAAAATGGAAGTTCAGTCTATAGTTATTGAAGGAGGGCAAATTGTTTTAGATGGTTTTATTTCAAAAAATATTTGGGACGAAGCAAGAGTTTTTGTAGGATCAAAACAGTTTGGATCAGGAATTAAAGCTCCAGATTTTAGGGCAAGAGTTAATTCTATTTACCATTTCGACGATACAGAATTAAGGATTTATTTCAATCAATAAATAATAAGCTAAGACTAGATAATATCAACTATAAAATATTATTTTTGTAGTCAAAATCATTAAAAAATAACGAATGTTCATAGTTTTAGAAGGTTTAGATGGTGCTGGAAAATCTACACAAGTAGAAAAAATTACTCAGTATTTTAACGATAAGGGTTTAAAAACTAAGTTTATTCATTTCCCAGAAACCGAATCACCCATTTTTGGAGAGTTGGTTGCTAAATTCTTGAGAGGCGAATTGGGAGCAAACAATCAAGTTAATCCACATTTGGTTGCCTTATTATATGCTGGCGACAGAAATAATTCTAAAGTACAGATTAAGAATTGGTTGGGCGAAGGTTATGTTGTTATTGCCGATCGATATGTGTATTCAAATGTTGCTTTTCAATGTGCAAAATTAGGAACCATTCACGAGCAAGATCGCTTGGCAAATTGGATTTTAGATATGGAGTTTGAGTATTTTAAGATTCCAAAACCAGATCTAAACATATTTTTAGATGTACCGCCGAGCTTTACAGAAACTCAGCTCACAAAGCAAAGAGATGGCGGTGATAGAGATTATTTACATGGTCAAGCAGATATCCATGAAGAAGATCTGAATTTCCAACAGCAAGTAAGATTTATATATATGCAACAAGTTGCTATTCGAGATAAATTTAAAATGGTTAACTGCGCCAATTCTTCAAATGAAATGGGTAATGCCAAGGAAATTTTTGATAAAATAATACCTTATATTAAAACGTTAATAGAATCTAAATAGTTACGCAAAATGCAGACAGTCAATCAATTATTGTTAAATCTAGACGGGTATATTGGAGGTTCTGCATGGTTTGTTTTTTTACTTTTGGGAACAGGTTTATTTTTTACCATTTATCTTAAATTTCCTCAAGTAAGATATTTTCGTCATGCTTTTAGAATTGTAACTGGCAAATACGATAAGTCTACAGATGTAGGAGATGCATCACATTTTCAAGCATTAACCACAGCACTTTCTGGAACAGTTGGAACAGGGAATATTGCGGGAGTGGCTTTGGCTATTCATCTTGGGGGGCCAGCAGCTATGTTTTGGATGATAATTACCGCATTTTTAGGAATGACAACCAAATTTGTAGAAGTTACTCTTTCGCATAAATATAGAGAAAAAGCAATAGATGGAAGTATTTCGGGTGGTCCTATGTACTTTATGAAAAATGGTCTGAATATGAAATGGTTGGCGGCTATTTTTGCCTTTGCAACTATTGTTTCTTCTTTTGGTACAGGGAATATGCCCCAAGTAAATAGTATTTCGAATTCTGTTTTTGCAAGTTTTGGTATTCAACATTGGATAACAGGAGCGGTTTTAGCTGTGATTCTTGGCTTAGTAATTATTGGAGGTATAAAAAGAATTGTTGTAGTCACCGAGAAATTGGTTCCTGCTATGGCTCTAATTTATTTTTTAGGAACACTTTCTGTTATTATTTATAATTACGAAAATATTCTTCCTTCTATTATTTCTATTTTTGGAGATGTATTTACGGGTAGTGCCGCTACAGGTGGATTTCTTGGAGCAAGTATTGCTTTTGCATTTAATAGAGGCGTAAATAGAGGTTTGTTTTCGAATGAGGCAGGACAAGGTTCAGCGCCAATTGCACATGCTGCAGCCAAAGCGAACGAACCTGTTTCTGAAGGAATGGTTGCTATTTTAGAACCTTTTATTGATACTATTTTAATTTGTTCTCTCACAGGCCTGACTTTATTATCATCGGGGACATGGAACGAAAAACATGAAAATACTTTTCAATTTTCAGATTTAAAAGTATTAAATCAAAAGTATGACGATACTATTCCTGCTGATAAAGAAATACTTAGGTCTTTTATTATGGGCGAAAATCAGTTAGAAACTTATACAGGAAAATTAAATGTAGAGGAGGGAATTATAAAAAATAATATAAGTATTATTCATGCACGTTCTTTAGCCGAAGATGTTCATGTTAAGAAAGATGGGAAATTATTTACAGGAATTGTTTCTATTACAGATGGAAATTTTAAAAGTCAAGATTTTCAGTTGATAGGAAGGTCTTTGATGCATTCAGCACCTTTAACAGCACTAGCCTTTACTCGAGGATTCTTTGGTGATTGGGGAGAATATATTGTTACGATAGGTTTGTTGCTTTTTGCCTTTTCTACTGCTATTGCTTGGTCTTATTATGGCGATAGGGCGGTTACTTATTTATGGGGAAGTAAATATGTTAAATACTACCATTTTGTATATATTGTTGCATTTTTTGTAGCCTCATTTACCGACACTACAATAATTTGGACTTTTTCTGGTATTGCAATTGCATTTATGACCTTACCTAATTTATTTGGAATTCTGATGCTCAGAAAAGATATGAAACAAACAGTAAAAAAATACTGGAACGATTTTAATAAAGAAAATAAATAATTTTTATTCGTAAATAATTTCTTCACTATGGACCCCTTCTCCACCAATTTCTCCTTCCCATTGCTCAATGATTAATTTTACAGTTTGAGTTTCTTTTTTTAATTTATCATAAATCTTTTTAGCACTCTTAAAATCATATTCCCAATACGAATTCTTTTTAGTGATAATCTTGTACGAAGTGCTACCTAATATTACGAGTTTCATAATTTTAATTTATAAGTTTGACTCTTTTATACTTAATTTTCAGTTGTTTAGTTTCAAAACTTGTAATATATATTAAGTTTCTTTTAATTAACAAGATAGTGTTGATACAAATTTTAGCGAATACTGAAATATTGATTATCAATTTGTAAATTCGCACAAACAAATTAACTATAAGATGCCATATAGAAGATTACCTAATACCGATAGTGCAAGGTTAAAAGCATTAAAATTAGCTATAGAAAATGCCCAAGATTTAGCTCCACGTGATAAACCATTTTCTCAATCCTCTCTGAATAACCTTATTAAAACGTTGCCACATTTTGAACGCTTAATTCAGTATCAGAAAGAAGCTTATCACTTGCAAACAGAGAAAAGTCCTAAGTATAATTATTTGTACAAAAAGGGAAGGAATTACGTTTCACATTTTATTCAGGTTTTAAATTTAGCAATAATAAGAGGCGATTTAAAAAAAGAAGCTAGAGATTATTTTAATTTAGATAAAGATGCCAAGAAATTACCACAGATAAAAACAGAACAAGGTTTATTGAAATGGGGAGAGATAGTTGTGAATGGTGAACCAGAGCGTATTGCTAACGGGGGGAACCCAATGACAAATCCAACTATTGGGATTGTTAAAGTTCACTACGAAAACTTTAAGGAGGCTTATCGGTTTCAGAAAAATTTACAGGATAGTTATGTAAGAGCAAGTAAGCAAGTCGCTAATTATAGACCTGAAGTAGATAAAGTAATTCTTCAATTATGGAACGAGATAGAAGCTTCTTTTGAGCCTAACCCAGAGGTCCATAGACGGAATCTTTGTCGTAAGTATGGCGTTGTTTATTTCTTTCGCAGAAACGAAATTATTCCTGAACAAGAACATGTTTCGGATGAATATAGGAAAAATAGGGTTGTAAATAAAGACTTGAGAACAGACAATGTTGAGCCTCTTCAGAATGAAACTGAAATTTATGAAGATTCAACAAATAATATTCCAAGCCAAATACAAGATGAGGCAATAATTGTTGAGCAGGAATTAACGACAACTAAACAAACAGATAATAAAGAAACAACGACAGTGCCCGAAGAGGACGAAGAAACAAGTTTCCAGTACAGTTTGTTTTAATCCTCCAGTAATAAATATTCCCAGAAGTCTTTTTCGAATTAATATTATTATTTAATTTCGATAGTTTGCTCGGTGGTATTTAATAACTCTTGTTCAAATCGATTTTCTGCTTTTACTTTTAAGTAATACATACCTGTACTAACAAGTATAAAACTTCCTATAATATAAACAAAATTATTAGTTCCAATAGTGTCAACATCAGAGCTGATACTCCCTTTATCGGTGAGGTAACCAATAATTACAGCAGTCCCATTATTTACAAAGTGAGCCGTAATTGTAAGCCAAATAGAGCCTGACCAAACTAACATATATCCAAACATAGCCCCCATAAAGAATCGAGGTAAGAATGTGAAAAATTGCATATGAATAGCCGAAAATAAAAATGCTGTGATCCAAATTCCGATATGAATATTTTTACTCATTTGGATAAATATTCGTTGCAATACTCCTCTAAAAAGCATTTCTTCTCCAAAAGCAGGAAGTAAGGCCATAATGAACAGATTTAATAATAGTGTAGGAATATTATCAGCTTTCAGAAAATACTCAGTTATTTTTGCAGCCGAAGCTTCACTTTCGTGCATCCATTGACCTATTCCTGATAAAAAGTCTGGTAAAATTAATGCTTGATTAAATTCAGCAAACCAATTGATAAGCGGTAAAGCTACAATCATTAAAGATCCCGCTACTAGGATAAAAAGAAGATTTGTCTTTCTGAATTGTAAATAATTTTCACCTTTCTTCCCAAATAAGAAGATTGCAAAAGCTGGAGGAATAATAAATAAACCAATAGCTTGGAAAATCTGCATGATTTTCATGTAGGTAATAGTATCAGGATTGTTATAATCCATTAGTACACTAGTGTTTAATCCTATTCCTGTTTTTAAATAAGCAACTGCTAGTCCTAAAGCTCCCATTATTAGTGTTGAAACTATGATGATTAATAAGAGAATTCCCAATTTCCCAGATCCTGACATTCCTGAAATAATTCCTTTTTTCATGTTTTATTTATTTAAAATTGGCTAAAATATCTACGATATGAATTGTTTTTATGGCTTTGTTGTTTTTGTTGATATAACCCTCTATATTCATTAGGCAACTAGATTCTGTCGAAATAATGTATTCCGCTTTTGTATTAAGAGCATGTTCTACCTTCTGTTCAGTCATAGCACTAGCAATGCCATCGAATTTAGCAGAAAAAGTTCCTCCAAAACCACAGCAAGTTTCGCTTTCTTCCATTTCAATTAATTCTAAACCCTTAACTTTTGAAAGTAAAAGGCGAGGCTCTTCTTTTATTCCATATTCACGAAGCGCAGAACAACTATCATGGTAGGTTACTTTATGCTTGAATTCTGCACCAAAATTGGTGAATTTAAGATGATTAACTAAAAAGTCAGTAATCTCAAATATATGGTCTGTAAGGAGTTGTGCATCCTTATGAAAAGAGTTTTCTTTTTCTTCGAATAATTTAGGATAATGATTTTTTACAAAACCAGTGCAAGAACCAGATGGGCTAACAATGGGCAAATTTTTATCAAAATCATTGATGAATTTCTTAGCCATTTTTCGTGTTGTATCCCAATAGCCACTATTAAACGAAGGCTGACCACAACAAGTTTGTTTAGGGTTGTAATGGACTTTACAACCTGCTTTTTCGAGAAGTTTTATACAATTCCAAGCCGTTTCCGGATAAAGTTGGTCAATAAAGCAAGGGATAAATAATTCAACATCCATTGTATTTGTTTTTTAGTCCTGATCAGGAGTTCCAAAATATTGATTATATTTAGTTCTTTTGCTCCCATCGTACATTTTGTATAAATTTAAGCGACCTTCAATAGGACCGTTAAACAGTTTGATGCGTCTTGATGTTTTAAGACCTAAGCGTTTAAGAGCTGGTAGGTTTCCCGAAAAAACCCAACAATCAAAATTCTTATATTTTTCTTTAAAAGTATCACCTAAATCTTGATAAAGCTCGATAATGTCTGCCGTTTTAAGACGTTCGTCGTAAGGTGGATTGGTAATTAAAGTACCGTCTTTTTGTTCATGCTCAAAATTTGTGAAATGGGCACAATTCAAACTAATATTTCTTTTAAATCTGGTATTATCAATATTTGTTTGAGCTATTTCGATGACCTCGTCAGATATATCATTTCCGAGAATAGGTGGAATTTCTTCAATAATTTCTTTGGTTGCTTTATCTAAAATAGAATTCCAAAGAAGCTCATCGTAATTTCTTAGATTCTGGAACCCAAATCGTTGTCTATAAATATTTGGAGGCGTGTTAGAAGCAATCATTGCCGCTTCAATAAGAAAAGTTCCCGAACCACACATAGGGTCGATAAATGGAGTTTTCATATCCCAATCAGATTGTAATATTATACCAGCAGCAAGAACTTCGTTTATGGGAGCTTCTGTTATTTCTGTCTTGTATCCTCTTTGGAATAATGCTTTACCAGAGGTGTCTAATAGAATGGTAACCTTATCGTCGTTGATATGAGCAACTATTTTAATATCTGCAAATTTCTTGTCAACATCTGGTCTTTCATTGTATTTTTGACGAAAATGGTCAGCTATTCCATCTTTAATTTTTAGAGATGTGTACTGAGAATGATTAAAAAATTCTGAATGAACCACTGAGAAAACGGCAAATGTTTGATGTAAATTGAAGATGCGTCCCCAATTATACTCTAACACTTGTTTATAAAGCTGGTCATCATTCTTTGCTTTAAATTCAAATATAGGAGTGATAATAGAAAGAGCAGTTCTTAATTTTAAATTAGCGGTATATAAGAGCTCTAAATCTCCTTCAAACTCAACAGCTCTATTGAGGGTTTTAATTTTCTTAGCCCCTAACTGTTCTATCTCTTTTTTTAGAATGTCTTCTAGACCAAAAAAAGTTTTTGCAATAATTTTTATTCTTTTTCCAAACATTATGTATCTTGTAAAAGTAAAAGTAATTTGTGCAAAGATAAAACTAAAATTAGAAATTAAGGTTAAAAATTTAGATATCCGAAAAGCAATGGGACAAAAGAAAAGAAAATATATTCTCGAAAAAATTAAATCTTCGATATCAAATAAACTAGTTATTCCTATAGTGTTAATTGTATTATTGTTGACAAGTTTTGCAATCTTCAGAAAAATTAGAGATTCAAAAGACTATCAAACTGAACGAGTTACTATGGATGCCGTGAAATTTCAAGAATTATTATATTCTAAAGTGAAAACAGTATCAGAACAAGCTCTTATTACGAGTTCGATGCTTTCTGAATTACCTTCAGTACGTTGGGCATATATTCTTCAAAAAAAAATTAATAACCAGGATTCTACAAGTTCAATTTTACGAAGAACAATAAGTCCTCTAGTAGACAAAACAAATAAGCTTAGTGAACTCCAAACTAGGATTCAATTTGTATTACCTCCAGCAACTTCTTTTTATAAAACGTGGTCAAATAAAAGAGGATCTGATTTAAGTGATTTTTCAGAAATATTATTGACAATATCTAACAAACATTCTGCTGTAAAAGGTATTGATGTAAATCAAAATGGCTTGTTTGTAAACGCTGTAGCTCCAATATTAGATAACACAAATCAATACATAGGAGCTGTTCAAATCGAATATCCTTTTTTGAAATTTATTGATGAGTTAATTGAAAATCATGAAGGGAAAGAATATGCTTTGTATATAGATAAGAATAGTTTGGACAAACTATCAAATAAGAAAAACATAGAGGCTAATGAGGATTTTGTAGAATTGGCAAGTTCAGAAGCCTATATCAACCAAAGTATTAACGCAGAAGATTTTAATATAAAAGATGGTTTGGGAATAAATTTGAAAAGTACAGATAAATATAGTTATGCATTTATTCCTATTAAAGATTTTAATGAAAAAAATATTGCTTTTGTCGTATATCAAATCGATAATAAAGAAAGCTCAGCGAAAATGATTAGTTTAATTCGCTCGAGTATTATAGTTGCATTGCTTGCTTTTTTCATAAGCTTTGTTCTCTTGTTTTTGTTAATATCAAAGATTGTTTCAAAGCCAATAACCCGTTTAGGGAAAAGTATCCAAAGAATTGCTAAAGGAGAGTTGATAGATAGCATCGATAATAAAAGGACAGACGAGATTGGAATAATTACTGATGTGTTTAATACTTTGATAGATAGATTGAAAAAATCGACTAGTTTTGCAAATGAAATAGGTAAGGGTAATTTGGAAGTTGATCTCAAAAATATCAACGAAGAAGATGTTTTAAGCCATTCTCTAATAAAAATGAGAGATAATCTAAAAGAAGCAGACCAACTAGAACAAGAGAGAAAACGAGAAGAGGAAAAACGAAACTGGGCGACTGAGGGGATAGCTAAATTTTCAGAGATATTGAGGCAGAATTCAAATGATATTTCGGTTTTATCTGATACGATTGTTCGAAATGTGATAGAGTATATTGGAGCAAATCAGGGTGGTTTGTTTATTGTTAACGATACTGAAAAATCTTTGAAATTAATTTCGGCAGTAGCGTATGATAGAAAGAAATTCTTAGAAAAAGAAATTCAATTTGGTGAAGGCTTAATAGGGGCTTGTGTATTTGAAAAGGAGACTATTTATCTTTCAGAAATACCAAATAATTATGTTAATATATCTTCTGGATTAGGAACTGCAAACCCTAGGTTTTTGTTAATTGTCCCAATGAAAATTGAAGAAAAAGTATTTGCTGTTATTGAAATAGCATCCTTTAAGCCCATTGAAGATTATAAAATAAAATTTATGGAAACCATAAGCGAAAGTATAGCCTCAACCTTGTCTTCTGTGAAAATTTCACAGCAAACGTCGGAATTATTGGAACAATCGCAGCAACAATCTGAAGAGTTATCTGCTCAAGAAGAAGAAATGAGACAAAATCTCGAAGAAATGCAGGCTACACAAGAAGAATCGTCGAGAAGAGAAAGTGAATTACTACAAAGAATAAAAGAATTAGAAACCAAAATAAATAGTAAAGAGTAAAAATGGGATTTAGCCTTAAAATAAAAGATGTAAAGAAAATTATAGAGTTTATTAACGAAATATATAATTTTGATTTATCTGATTTTACATATGTTTCCATCAAAATAAAAATGGAACAGTTTATAGATAAATACAAAATAACTTCAGTTGATGACCTTTTTAATAAAGTAAAGAAAATTTCGAGTCTTAGAAATGAATTTATTAAATTTTTATTAGTTGACTCTTTTGAATTATTTAGAGACCCTGCTTTATGGCGGATTGTAAAAGAAGAGGTCTTGCATAATTTTTCTAGAGATATTATGTATAAGGTTTGGATTCCTTCCTGCTTTCAAGGTGCTGAATTATTATCATTTCTTATTTTAAGAGAAGAGTTGGGGATGGCTGATAAAATTCAAGTATTCTATTCCTCTCCTTTCAAGGTGCTTTCGGATGTGAAAGGAGGTTTTAATTATGAAGAACGTAAACATGGACTAAGTCTATCTAATTATAAGAGAATAGATGGGCATAATTTAGACGAAAAATATTTTACGAAAGTACAGAACGTTATGATTCCTTTAAATAGTCTATTTAATAATACAATTCAATACGAATATAATGAAATAGAACAACCGTTTTCGAAGGCTGTAAATATGATATTATATAGGAATATTTTATTAAGATATAATAAAAAGAAACAAGCCGATGTGGCTCAAAACTTAATCAAAAGTTTAAAATCTAGAGGCTTTTTAATATTAGGTGTAAAAGAAAGTTTAGTAGATGATGCAAATAGAGAATTATTTACTATTTTTAATCTCAAGGAGAGTATCTATAAGAAAAAGAACTAATGACGTATAAAGCATTAATAATAGGAGGGTCAGCAGGTAGTTTTCAGGTTATTGTACATCTTTTGTCACATTTGCCAAAAGATTTTAACCTCCCTGTTTTTTTAAGTTTACATCGCTTAAAACACGTTCGAAATGGCTTTGTTGAAGCCCTATCTATTAAATCTAATATTAAAATAATTGAACCCTCTGATAAAACTATAGTTAAGCCTGGAATTGCATACTTAGCACCAGCCAATTATCATATGTTAATAGATGTTGACAGGCGTATTTCTCTTTCTGTTAGCGAACAAGTAAACCATTCGAGACCATCGATAGACCTATCATTGCAAACAGCAGCCGAGGCTTATAGAGAAAAACTCGTTGGAATTATTTTGTCGGGAGCAAATAGAGATGGAGCATACGGGTTAAAAAAGATTTCTGATTTTGGAGGCTGTACAATTGTACAAGATCCCAATGATAGTCAGATAAGTACAATGCCTAATGCGGCAATGAAGTTGTTTAAGCCTGACCAAATATTAAATGTAGAAAATATTTCAAAATTTATTAATAACTTATAAATTTTAAGTAAAAAAGAAAAAGTAAATTAAATGAAAAATTTTAAAATAGTAAATTATATAAACTTGATAATCCTCCTTTTTTGTATAGGAGTAATTATATTAAATCTAATTCAATATAAATATTTTTCTCAGATTGTTTTTTCTTCAGCATTTGTATCAATTATTTTATTACTTATAAATATTATTTTATTGAGAGGCTCAGATAAAAAGATATCATTAGAATTTGAAGCGCTTACTAATCTGGTAGATGAAAATAGTGAAGATAACATAATAGAAAATGAGATTGATGAAGAAAATAAATGCCTGAAATTAGTTGAGCAAATAGATCGTAATTTGTCAAAAAGCGAAATATTTAATTTGAAATTTCAAAAATTAGCAGACGCTATTCAATTGGTTGCAGGTTTAGCATACGAAAAGAAAGATAAAATATTAAGTATAAGTACGAGCTATGCTCTTGCCAATGAAATGTATCCAACAGAGATAAAAGTGGGAGAAGGTATTACGGGGCAGGTTGCTATTAGTGGTTTGCCAGTGGGGATTGATATTGCCGAACAAATAGATATGGAAATAATTTCGGGATTAGGTAAAGCTAAGCCAAATTTTTTGTATATTTTACCTATCTTTAACCATAAAGAAGTCGTAGGCGTTGTTGAGGTGGCTACATTTAAGAAAATATCGGAACGAAGAATTAAGTTTTTAATTGAAGCATTCGAAGAATAATGATAGAACAAAAAGAAAATATTGAAGTAGAAAAGGGGCTTTTTAATTTATCTGAAGAAACCCAAAAATATCCTGTTGCGGGCTTTCTCTTTGGAATGATGTTCCCCATTATTTCATGGACTATTGATATATTATTTAGAGGGATTCATATTACGGTTACAGGTTTATGGACTATGCATATCTCAAATCCACTACATTTTGTTATCGATTTAGCTCCGTTTATTTTAGGTGGAGTTGCTTTAATTCTAGCTAAAATAATAGATAAAGATCAAACCTCTTTTAAAAACGAAATAATTGATAAAAAAGAATACTTAAAAAGTATTTATAGCTTTTCTGATGAAATAAGTAAAGGAAATTACGAAGCTTCTTTAGATACTAATAAAAAGGATGATTTAATTAAGAAATTAATCTTAATGAGAGATAATCTTAAGGAATCAACAATAAAAGAAACTGAGCAAAATTGGCAAATAAAAGGTCGAGATATTATTTCTTCAACTTTAAGGAAATACAATAATATTAATCAACTAGCCTATCAAGTATTGTTAGATATTATAAGCTACACTAATTTAATTCAAGGCTCTTTCTATTTATATGATGAAGAAAAGCAAATTCTTGAAAATGTTGCATCGTATGCTTATGACAGGCAGAAGTTTATTAAACAAGAAGTTCCTATAGGAGTTGGTCTTATTGGACAAGTTGCATACGAAAAGCAGTATATTTATAGAAAAGAAATTCCAGAAGACTACGTTTCTATTAGCTCTGGAATTCTTGGTGATAAAAAGCCTGGCTCAATTTTATTGGTTCCTTTAATTAGTGACGAAAAATTGAGAGGAGTAATAGAGTTTGCTGCTGTTGACAACGAAATATCTGAGCGTGTTATTCATTTTGTGAATAATTTAGGAGATGTTATTGGTCAAACGATCTTTAATATACTAATTAATGAAAAAACAGCGAATCTTCTTTCAGAGTCACAAGCAATGACAACCGAATTGCAGGAAAATGAAGAAGAATTAAGACAAAATGCAGAGGAAATGTTGTCTACTCAAGAAGAGTTGGAGGAAACCAATAAAGATTTAGCTATTAAAATTCAGGAAGTTGAGAATTCACAAACTAAATTAAATTCTTTGTTAGAGAATGCGTCAGAGGTAATATCAATAATTAACGAAGACGGAATTGTACAATATGAGTCTCCTGCTACGACAAAAATATTAGGCTATGAGCCTGACCAAAAGATAGGTACATATATATTTGAAGATCTTGGACAAAACCAAGAAATTTTAGAAGAATTATTTAACTCTGTAAAACAGAATCCATCAAAGAAAGAAAGTGTAGAGTTTTTGTATAAAGAAAACGAAGGTATAAAAGTTTGGTTAGAAGTTACGGCTATCAATCTTTTAGAAAATCTCGCAATTGCTGGAATTATTCTAAATACTCGAGATATATCGCAAAGAAAATTGGCCGAGAAAGAGCAACGAAGAAGGGGACAAATGCAATCTCTATCCGAAAACTCTAACGATGTTATTATGAGAATTGGAAGTTCAACAAAAAAATTCTTCTATTTAAATCCTACTTTTACACAATATACAGGAGTGCAGGTGCAAGAAGCTATAAATAAACCTATTAGTGAAGTCCAATTACCGAATGGTTTACAAGATTTTTTCGAAAATGTTCTCGATGAAATGAATCAAAATCCAGTAAACAAAGAAGCTGAGTTTATTATTGATACAGATGAGTTGCAAAGAATTATGCATATTTCATCTATTCCAGAATATAATGAACAACAAACTTTAGAAACGGTTTTGTTTGTGGCTCATGATATTACAGAGCAAAAGAAGATTGAGCTAGAAATTAAGGATAAGAATAAAAAAATTACAGAGAGTATAAATTATGCTAAAAGAATTCAAAATGCTATTTTGCCTGATAATGGAGTTTTGAAAAATCATTTTAAAGACTCTTTTATATTTTATAAACCTAAAGATGTTGTTAGTGGAGATTTTCCATGGCTTTTTGAAAAAGGAGACTATGTTTATGTTGCCGCAGTAGATTGTACAGGTCACGGCGTCCCAGGTGCCTTACTTTCGTTTATTGGATATTTTTTATTACAGAATATTGTAGACCACGATAGAGAACTTTCTGCAGCTCAAGTTTGCGATGAACTACATTATGGAGTACGAAAAACACTTCGTCAAGATCAAGAGGGAGCTAATGCTAGAGACGGTATGGACATTGCATTATGTAAATATAATAAAAAGACAAAGGTTTTAGAATATGCTGGAGCACATCGCCCATTATACTTATTGCGTGATAATAATTTAGAGATATTTAAAGGTGATAGAAAGGCTATTGGAGGAATACCTCATAAAAAAAAGAAAGAGAAAGATTTTACAAATTATGTAATTGATGTTAAAAAGGATGATAAGATTTTCTTTTTCTCGGATGGTTTACCTGATCAAGTAGGCGAGAAGACTCATAAAAAGTATCAAGCTAAAAGGATGCGAGAGTTAATTATTAAGAATCAAGAATTGAGAATGCCTGAATATTCTAATAAGTTTGTTAAAGATTTTGACGAATATAAAGGAGCGCATAAGCAAATAGATGATATATTATTAATAGGAATTGGATTTTAAAGAATATAATAATGATTAAAGAAAGTGAATTTATCAAAAGCGTTTTTCAGTTTTATAAACTAATGAAACAGAATGAAGTGAGTTTGGTATACGAAGGAGAAATTACTCATGATATAACTAAAGCATTTACCTCTTTAACCGAATCTGCAATGGATAAAGCAGATGAGTCGAGTTCTACCCAACGGAAAGTTTTTCATGTTATGGTAGAGTGTTTGCAAAACATAAGTAAACATGCCGAGGAGGTTGATTTAGGGGAAGTCCATAAAGAAAAAAGAGGTGTTTTTTTAATTCATAAAGACGAAAATCAATATGGTGTAACAACAGGAAATGTTGTTTCAAACGATAATATTAAAGAATTAACAAATCAGCTAAATCTGATAAACAGCCTTGATAAAGAAGGATTAAAAAAACTTCATAAAGAACAAATTAAAGGAGGTACTCTTTCGGATAAGCAAGGAGCTGGTCTAGGATTTATCGATATTGCTAAAAAAACAGGAAATCCACTCGAATTCTATTTCTTAGATATCGATGACCAGGTATCATTTTTTATATTAACATCGCGAATAGAAAGAAAGAAATAATAACTATAACAAGATAAATAAATACACTATGGATATAATCAAGATTCAAGGAACGGACGATACTCCTGCAGTTGTTTTAGATGTAGAGAATGAAATTTTTCAGTTGTCTGGACGCTCTTTGCCAGAAGATGTTGGGGCATTTTATGATCCAATTCTAGACTGGCTTGAAGATTTCTCAGAAAGCAAGTATAAAAAAATGACTTTTGGCTTTAAATTAGAATATTTTAATACAGCATCGTCTAAATTACTATTAGATATTCTTCTTAAACTTGAAGAAATGTTTGAGGCAGGAAAAGAAATTTCAGTTAAATGGTATTTTCCTGAAGATGATGAGGATATGGAAGAAGCTGGTGAGGAATATGCTGATATTGTAGATGTTCCATTCGAACAAATACCATACGAAGACTAAATATTTTGCTTTATTTTAGCGCATGAGTGAAGAGATTTTAAAAGCTTTAATGCAATTATTTGCAATTATTGCAAAACAAGATGGTGGAGTTGAAGATACTGAGCGGGCTTATGTTCGTGCGTTCTTACGTCAGCAAATTGGAGAGCATGATTTAAACTCATATTTAGAGCTCTTTGAGAAAAAAGCAAAATCTCGTAAAAAAACGAGTAAACTTAGAGAAAAAAAAGAAGAGAGTACAGGGAATCTTACTTCAGTTGGAGATTCTGTAAAAACTCTAGGAATTGCAAAAAAAATTAATAAAACACTTTCGCAGAAACAGAAAGTTGTAGTGCTAGTTAGACTTTATGAGTTGGTTAATTCTGACAAAAAGTTTACTGAGCAAAGAATGGCAATAATATCTACAGTTGCCGAAGTATTCAATATTTCTTCTACAGAGGTAAAAGACATTAAAAACTATGTCTTATCAAATATTTCTGAAATAAGTAACAAAAATATTATTGTTTACGAAGAAAGTGAACAACAATCAGACGAACATTCGTTTTATGTTAATATAAAAGGTTTAGAAGGGCGTGTTTGTATTCTTAGAGTTGAAAGCACCGATTTGTATTTTGTTAAATATACTGGGGCTAATTCTTTGTTAATAAATGGATTACCATTAACAAAGGAGAGTATTTATTTATTTGCAAATGGAAGCTCTATTAAATTACCAAAGGGTAAACCTTTGTATTATAGTGATGTTATAGCTCGTTTTATGCGAGATAGGGCTCAGGTAAATATTTCTTTTCAAGCCAAAAATATTGTTTATCAATTTCCTAATGGGAATTTAGGACTTCGAAATATAAATATCGAAGAAAAGCAAGGGAAACTTGTTGGAATAATGGGCGCCAGTGGAGCAGGTAAAACAACTTTAATGAATGTTCTGGCGGGTTTACAAGCCCCAACAAGTGGACAGGTATTAATTAATGGTTTAGATCTTTTTGCAGAAAAAGAAGAATTGGAAGGTGTAATAGGTTATATCCCTCAAGATGATTTGTTAATTGAAGAGCTGACTGTTTATCAGAATTTATACTTTAATGCAAAATTATGTTTTAAAGATTCTACAAAAGAAGAATTAGATGCATTGGTAAATAAAACTCTAAAATCATTAGAGTTATATGATCGTCGCGATCTAAAAGTAGGGAATCCTTTAAATAAATTGATTAGTGGCGGACAGCGAAAACGGCTTAATATTGCTCTTGAATTAATACGAGAACCGTCCGTATTATTTGTTGATGAACCAACTTCTGGACTTTCTTCTAGAGATTCAGAGAATGTTATGGACTTATTAAGGGAGTTAAGCCTTAAGGGAAAATTAATTTTCGTGGTTATTCATCAACCATCATCAGATATTTTTAAAATGTTTGATAGAATGATTATTCTCGATACTGGAGGCTATTTAATATATTCTGGGAATCCTGTAGAAGCAGTGATGTATTTCAAAAAGGTTGACGCTCAGGTTAATAGTGATGTTGGGGAGTGCCATGTTTGTGGAAATGTAAACCCTGAATTAATTTTTAATATTATTGAGGCAAAGGTAGTCGATGAATATGGGATTTTTCAAGAAAAACGTAAAGTACTTCCCGAAACTTGGGCTAATTCTTATCAAGAAAATATTAGTACTAAAGCCATAACTACAGTTAACGATCAACCTCCAAAGTCTTTATCTATACCCAAATGGTTTTCTCAAGTAATTATTTATCTTAAAAGAGATTTTTTATCAAAGGTAAGTAATGCTCAATATATTGTGATGAATTTATTAGAAGCTCCGCTTCTTGCTGTTATTTTAGCTTTTATTATTAGATATATTGCAGATCCGCATTCACAGGTGTATATTTTTAGAGAAAACGAAAATATCCCTCCTTATATCTTTATGACAATTGTGGTTGCACTTTTTTTGGGGCTTACCGTAAGTGCGGAGGAGATTTTTAAAGATCGAAAGATACTTAAAAGAGAAAAGTTTCTTAACCTGAGTCGGTCTTCCTATTTGATATCTAAAATAGGAATTCTATTTTCTTTATCAGCCATTCAAATGGCTCTGTTTGCAATTATTGGTAATTCTATCCTTGGGATTAAGGGAATGACTTATGAATATTGGATTGTGTTGTTTAGTATAGCTTCTTTTGCTAATATTTTGGGCTTAAATATTTCATCGGCTTTTAATTCGGTGGTTACAATCTATATTATGATTCCTTTAATTTTAATACCACAAATGATTTTAGGAGGAGCCATGTTTAGTTTCGATAAATTAAACAGAAGTATTGGAACTGTAGAAAAAGTACCTGTTGTAGCTGAATTTATGGCCTCTAAATGGGCTTACGAAGCTCTTATGGTTAACCAATTTAAGAATAATGAGTACGAGAAAAAGTTTTTTGAAATTGATAAAAAAGAAAGTGTCTCTAATTTTAAACAAATTTATTATCTCCCTGAGTTAAAAGAACGGCTTGATTATAGTTATAAAAATTGTAAATCTGACGATCCTCAAATTCAGAAAAAGGTAATAGAAGATTTAGATTTATTGCAAAACGAATTTAAAAAACAACATCATGTTTTACCGAATTTCCCAATCGATAAGTTTGTCGATAAATTACAACCCGATTCGTTGTCTCTTTTTATAACTTTTCTTTCAAAGTCATATATCGAGGAATTGAATACTTATTATAGTAATATGTTTACCGAAGCTAATGGGAAAAAAGATAAGATAATATCTTGGGCAATGGAAAACAATCCTAAATTGTATAAGAAATTAAAGAATGACTATAGAAATGATGCTGTAAGCGATATAGTTAAAAACATCTATGAAAAGAATCAGTTTATCAGATATAACGATGCCCTTATTCAACAAATAGATCCAATTTTTATGCTTCCAAGAAGTGATGAGGGATATTTTAATTTCCGTTCACATTTTTATGCTCCAAAGAAATTTTTTGCAGGAAATTATTATAATACATTTGGATTCAATATTATTATTATTTGGCTAATGACAATTGTCTTTTATATAACATTATACTTCGATTTGTTAAGTAAATTGTTAATAATAAGTTCAAAAGTTGATTGGCTAAAGTATTTCAATTTAAAACAATTTTATCTTTATTTAAGAATCAAAAAACACAAAAAATGAAATTTAAAACTTCGCTTAGCTTAATAGCAATTATTTTCTTTTTTTCAGCCTGTAATAACTCGGGTGACTCAAGCACTACAGATTTGAATGTAGAGAACTTTGAGGTTCCTGATTCTCTTTTTAACGATGTGCCTGTAGAAGAAGATCAAGAAGCAATGGGAGAAATAATATCAAATATTTCTTCGCCTGTAGAAATGTCTGCCTTGTTAAAAGATGAAGGTATAGAATTTAATTATAAGTTTTTATCCTCAACCGATGATATTGATGAATACAATACCAGTTTTAAGCAAGCTCTTAATTTGGGTGTTTTAGGTGCAGATATGGGTTACCTAAATATGTATAATAAAACGGGTGCTGTTATTAATTACATTACAGCGATTAAAGAACTTTCTGATGAATTGAAAGTAGGTCAGTTTTTTAACTTTGAAACCTTAAAGCGTTTGGCAACAAATAGTGAAAATATAGACTCCTTAATGTATATGTCAATTTCGGCTTTTGATAATATGGATGCTTATTTAGTAGAAAATCATAGAAGTAGTATTAGTTCGTTGTTGGTTACAGGAGTATGGGTCGAAGGTCTGTATTTAGCAACTCAAGTTGTAAAAGAAAATGATAATCAAACTATTAGAGAACGGGTAGCTGAACAAAAGATTGTTTTGGAACAATTGTTGATTGTGCTGTCTCATTATAAAAATGATAAAAAATTCTTCGAACTAAATAACCAGTTAGAAACTTTAAACGCTTCATTATCAAAAGTTAATATAATAGAACACGAAGGAGAATCGGAAATGATTGAAGTAGATGGCGTTTTAACTGTGGTTTCAAATACAACAACAACAATTGAAATGACAGATGAACAATTAGAAGAAATAATTGCTAACGTAGAAAATGTTAGAAATTTTATTATTAAATATTAAGATAAAGAGGATATCTAAACTAAAAACATAGAATTAATGAGAAAATATTTATATATATTAATTATACCTACTCTATTAATATTATCAAGTAATACAGCAAAAGCTCAATGTAACAGCTCTTTAGTAACGGTTTGTAGTGCTAAATTAGGGAGCGATGCAACTTATCTTAAAGAACTTAAAGCAAGATTAAAGCCACGTCAAAAGGGTCAACAGAAACCAATAGCTAGGTTTTCTTTATTATTAAATAAAGGAAATCATTATAGATTTAATATTTGTAATGCAACAGAGTTCGATTCAAAAGCTATTTTACAGCTTTATGATAAAACAAAATTATTAGGAACCTCTTATTTTGCAAAGACAGGAAAACATTATCCTTATTTCGATTTTATTTGTCCTAAAACTGGAGTATATAAGGTCTTAATTTCATTTGAAGATGGAAAAGAGGGTTGTGCCGTTGGGATTCTATCCTTGATAAAAAAGAATTAATTTAATAATTTATTTAACTAGCCTTAAACATTGTTTAAGGCTTTTCTTTGTTTATTGGGTTAGCTAATTCGGTAAATTTATTTACAAGTAATACTTTTTATTATGACACTATTCTGAAAACTGTGTAAACTAAAAATCTACTGGTTCGATAACTTAAATTCTCAGTCTCTCTGCAAATATAGTCATAAATTGATTTAAAATAATGCCCCAATTCCGAACAGGCATAG
>JAMOQL010000119.1 GCA_027064025.1 Bacteroidales bacterium | reverse complement strand
TGTAAGTATTCTACTTGCTCTTTTATCTGTATTTGGGATGGATGTGACATACATAAAGATAATCATTTTATACGACATATCATAATATATTTGGTATAATTAATATGATAAACAAAATTTCTATGATAAAATAAGGAAGCGCTTTACTCACAAAGAATCTTTATACATCTTCTAAATGTATAATTCTCAACTAATAACAATCTAAATTCAAAGAAAATTTGCAAAAAAAGAACCTAGAAAAACTCTCCTAAATTCGAGCTAATAGAAAATGTATTTGTAGCACCGGCAACATGATAAACAGCCCTACTATAACTCACTCTAAACTTATACAATCTTATCTCAGAACCAAAAGAAAACCCAACCATTCCAAATTTATCTGCTATGACCATTTCCTTCATACGTTGAAAATTATACCCTGCTCTTAAATAAAAGTTTTTGACAGGAATAAGTTCTACACCCAAATTTAAATGACGAATACTTTCGTCTGCAACTTGATCAAAAGTAGACTTTTTAGCTTTTTCTTCCCCCGCAACTAAACTAGCGTTATCATCCAGCGGGCTTTCGTAAGCCAATTTCCAATTATGTAAATGATGTAATGAAACTAAAAACCGAAATGGCGCATGATTTAATCGTTGTGCAAAAGCCAATTGCACATCGAAAGGCAAACTCTCATAATTCCCTTCTCTATAAGGTTTAATTTGATGCCCCAAATTGCTAACCACCAAAGCCAGAGAATTCTTTTTCTGATCATTATGATAAGTTAACCCAGCATCAAAAGCAATTCCTGAAGAATAATACTGATAATAATCGGAATAGAGAAATTTTATATTAACACCAATTTGTAAATTAGGCATTAAAGCTTTAGCATAAATCATATTAAAGGCATAATCAGAAGCTGAGAAATCTCCAGTAATTAGGCCATTAGCCTCAGCTTTAATAAAATCACCGTAATGCATATAATTAATAGCAACAGCAAAAGTTCCAATATTATCAATATGATATGAATATGCCGCAGTTCCATAATTAATATCAGCAATATAATCGGCATAGCTCAAAGCCAAATTCTGACTCATCGAACTATCTAGTAAAGATGGATTACTCAATGATAAATTTAAGTCATGATCCCAAACAGCAATACTCGTATTTGCCAAAGCAGAAACTCTAGAAGAGCTAGGCAAAGTCATAAATTGATAAGTAGCCTCACCACCTATTTGAGCTGAAAGCGAGGAAACAAAACCTAAAACAAAAAGTACAAAACTATATTTTTTCAATTTCTTTACATTAATGATGTCTGAATAACGCACAAAGTACAAATATATTATTTTCTTTCAGATGTTTTTATGCTTTGACATGTTATCTCAAAATAATTATTTCGTATAAATATGTTCTTAAACAACACTGACAAATATCATTTATACGAAGTTACATATCTAATAATTTAGACCTATTATAAACGGAGTAAATACTTAATCAATATAAAAACAAAAATTATGTTTAAATTAAAATTCACAATATTATTAGTTATTTTCACAACACTCGGATTAACAGCTCAAAATATTATGCCATTTTACAACTGTGGACAGTTAACAGGAGATATTAAGACGGTAAAAACCAAAGTTAAAACAGAGCTTAAAGCCAAAGGATTCACCATTACAGGAGGATATTATGTTGCCAACAAATCTTCTATGTATGTATTAACATTCACATCTAAAGACTTACAGCGAACCTGTCTAAAAGTTAAAGAACGAGGAATTATTGCAAGTAATTTAAGAGTCGGCTTCGAAAAAATTGGAGATAAAGTAGAAATTTCTATGGTCAATCCTAAGTATCTGTTTCTGGGATATTTAAGAAATGGATATGATGCAAATAAAACAGTGCTTGACAAAGTAAATAACCAAACTATTCAAATAATGAAAAGCTTTGCTAACCAACTTAAGCCATTCGGTGGTTCGGTAAAAGAAAGTACCCTTAAAAAATACCATTACATGACCATGATGCCATATTTCGATGACCCAATAGAGTTAGAAACATTCTCATCTTTCGAAGAAGCCATAGCTACAATAGACAAAAACCTTGCAGCAAAAAAAGGTAATACGAAGAAAGTCTATAAGTTAAGTTACAAAAGTTTAAAGAAAGCAGTTTATGGCGTTGCTCTTCTAGACAAAGAAGAAGGGGAAGCATATTTTCTTCCTATTGTTGGAAAAAAACACTTCACCGCTATGCCATACGAAATTGTAGTTACAGACAAAGAAGTTACCATGTTACACGGTAAGTTCCGATTTGCAATGTATTGGCCAGATTTAACAATGGGAACATTTACAAAAATAATGTCGACCCCAGGCAATGTTGAAGATACTTTTGAAGAATTAATGAAAAAGTAAAAAAGATAGTTTTAGTAGTATGTAATTTTTGCACGATATTTCATCATATCGTGCTTTTTTTGGCACAAAAAAACGGGCGATCTCCACCGCCCGTCAAACCCAAAAATAACTAATTATGAAAAAATGTAAAACTATTAAGAAGAACTCTTAATAAATTACACTTCAAAAGTAAATCCATTTATTATCCAAAAC
>JAMOQL010000118.1 GCA_027064025.1 Bacteroidales bacterium | reverse complement strand
GTAGAAAATTTAATGAAACAGTAAAACTATACAATAAAACAATATTAGGATTTCCGAATGCTATTTTCGCAAATATGTATGGTTTCGAGGAAAAAGATTTCTTTAAAGCTGAAGAAGGTGCTAAAACTGCTCCAAAAGTAGAATTCTAACCCACCCAGCAAGTTTTATTGAAACATTCAAAATATCAGCAAAAAAAATAGAATATGTTTAAAAAATCATTTTTCACTAATTTGCAAAAAGCTAAGATTAAGGAGGCTGTACAAAAAGCAGAATTAAATACTTCTGGCGAAATTCGAGTTCATATTTCAAAATCTTGTTCCGAAAGTGCATTAGATTGTGCAACATTTTGGTTCGAAAAACTAGAAATGCATAAAACAGACCAACGCAATGGTGTTTTGTTTTTCTTGTCTCCAAAAAATAAAAAATTTGCTATCTTAGGTGATGCTGGTATTAACAACAAAGTACCCAATAATTTTTGGGATGAAATAAAAAAAACTGTTTTAGAGTCTTTTAAAAAAGATCAGTTTGCTGAAGGTTTAGAAAAAGGGATTTTGATGGCTGGAGAACAATTAAAACAACACTTTCCTCACCAAAAAGATGATATTAATGAATTATCCGACGATATTTCTTTCGGCTAATATCCTCTAGTATATATCAATATACTATGGACATGCCTACTAAATACGATAAGGAATTGTTTTATTAACCCGATATAGGTCGGGAAATTAAATATCCCAAATGGGAATAAAAGATTAATCATGAGAACAAAAATACTTTCACTATTCATTTTACTTATATCCTTCTCTTCGCTCTTTGCCATAGACAACGATAAACCATTATTCGAACAAAAGCCTGTACAATCTTTAGTTCAAGATTACGCACAATTTTTAAGTGCTAACGAAGACCAAAAACTTCAGCAAAAGCTTAATCAATTGAGCAACGAAACTTCCACTCAAATTCTATTTGTATCGGTAAATAATCTATTTGGTTACGATAAAAACGATTATGCAACTCGATTAGGTGAAGCTTGGGGTGTAGGAGGCAAAGAAGATAATGGAATTGTAATATTAGTCTTGCCTAAATCGGGTCGTACAAAAGGACAAATTGCAATTCAGGTGGGCTATGGAATAGAAGGGATTGTCCCAGACATTGTTGCAAAAAGAATCGTAGAGAATGAAGTTATTCCTAATTTCAGAAATGGGAAAAACTATAGAGGAATCGACGCCGCAGTTAATGTCATTACCGACCTAAGTAAAGGGAAATTTACTGCCGATAAATACTTAAAACGAAACGGAGGGAAAAATAAAGGTAATTGGGCTCCTTTTATTTCATTCCTATTTTTTGCTATTATATTTGGGTTTATGCGGTTTCGAGGTGCTCGACAATACTCTATTGGACACAACGTTCCTTTCTGGATTGCAATGGGAATGATGAGCTCTGGTACTCGTGGCGGAGGATTTTCAAATTTTTCTTCTGGAGGAGGAAGCTTTGGTAGCAGTGGTGGATTTGGTGGTTTTGGTGGCGGTAGCTTTGGTGGTGGTGGTGCAGGTGGAAGTTGGTAACTTTCTTCTATAATTATTCAAACCCCCTATTAATACTCCTCTTCTAAATACAATACCAACATTAATGCATTAAAAAAAATATGCTGATTGGCTCGTATGCGTTCCCCCTTGGAATATCGTTTTATTAATTCCATATTTAGAATCATTTTATCAAAATTGATATACTGAGCTGCTTTACCATTACGAACAGATTGTAGAAAATCTTCAATCAATTGATAATCTTTCATAAATCTAGCTAATACATTAGGAACAGTTGCTCCTGTTTTATCTGTACGTAAATAAATCTCTCTAGGAACAAATTCTTTAATGATTTGCCTATAAGCATAGCGCCCCACACCCTTCTGATATTTCAGACTATCGGGCATAGAATAGTAATACTCTATTAAATCGACATCCAAAAGCGGAAACGAATACTCAATCCCTCTCGACCTTGCAGCGGCTCCCGTAGCCTCTGTTCTATTAGAAATATAATTTTCGTTCAACTTCATAAATAAATATTCATCAAGATTTTGAACCGATTTATTATGATGATAATCCCAATATTTTTTCTCAACATGTTCACTTTCTACAAAATTAGGATTAAGAAACATCATATTATAAGAATCTTCTCTCCAATTGTTTTTCTGGTGAGTTAAAAATTTAAGATGTGTTTTTAATATTCTTGCTACATATGCTTTAGAATAATAAGGTTTCCCTATTGCTTGTTTGAGTTTCAAGAATTGAAAACTTCTAGCATATTGATAAGGAAGGATATTTGCGAAATTACTTACCCCTTCGTCACCACCAAATCCAGACAAGAGTGTATCTATTTGATCTTCCCTAGCACAATCGAATATTCCATCGGAAAAATACGCTAAGGTACTAGTTACGGGGACAGATAACTCCCGTAATTCTTTCTTCATTTCGTAAAATAAGCCTTTATTCTTAGCATCAATATCTCTATATTTAATATTCCCTTGACTATTAACTACTAAATTGCGGTAATAGCGCTCGTCTTGATAGGGGAATATC
>JAMOQL010000117.1 GCA_027064025.1 Bacteroidales bacterium | reverse complement strand
TTACTTTCTGTTATTAGTAAAAAGTGACCGCGAAGGGACTCGAACCCCCAACCCTCAGAGCCGAAATCTGATGCTCTATCCAATTGAGCCACGCAGCCAATCGCTACAAAGGTAAATATTCTACTTAATCTATAAAAGTATTCTTCGTGTAATTGTATTATTCTTTTTTGTTGTACAATTTACAACTATTATAGTAGGCTCATTGTTAATTACATAACTTAACTTAGCCTTGCTATTTTTAAAAGAGACAATCTTTTTGCCATCGATAGTAAATATTTCAATCATTTCAATGTCGTTAATATTATCAAAATATAACACTCCATCACTAGACCAGATTTGAAATTTATAGTTATCATCTTCTGTATTAACTGCTGTGGATATATTGATAGTATTAATAGTTGTATCTATTCCACATTGGCCAAAAGTAATTAGTTTCACATCGTACTGCCCTGGTGTAGAATAAGTATATACAGGTTCCAACTCATTCGATCCGTTATTATCACCAAAATCCCAAGAATAGGTTTCTCCATGAATAGAAGTATTAGATAACGACATTTCCAAAGCATTCAAATCATAATTAAAATTAGATAAAACAGAAATTCCATTTTCATACCAAGCAGCTCTATTAAAAGTATAATCTTGGTCTGTTATTGTATCAGATAAAAAATATTCGAACGAGTCATCAAAAATAGAATTCGCAACAGATTGTAAATATTCAGCCTCATTTTGTGAAATTGTTGAATAAAACGAGGCATTTTCTACAGGCTTTTTAAAAATACTATTGTAAAAAACACAAGCCGTTAAATAAGTTCCATAAACAGAAGGATGACTACCATCGCTTGCATAATAATTAATACTATTAAACAAACCGTCTTCTCTAGCAATCTTCCAAGCCATACCAACTGGAGCAACTGCTGCATTATTTTGCTCTGCCATAGTATAATACCCAATTAACAACCTATCATTCATTCCATCGAAAGAACAAACAGGAGGCCATTCTGCACAATTACCATCATCCCCATTTTGTCTACCCCAAGTAGAATAAAACAAAATTTCAGAGCAAGCCCTATTTTTCTTAATCGAATCGGATAATTGTTTTGCATACGGAAAAACTTCACTATCCAACTGTGATAGCGACCATGATGGCTCCTGACTCTGAGCCTGAAGAACTACAAAATCCCATTCTTGTGAAAAGATTTTACTAATCGTTGTTGTATTAGACGCATGGTTCATTAATCGATAACCTCCTGGCGTACTCTGATCTGTAATAACATTATCTCCCATAGAAGCTGACAATTCTATTAAAGTATGTGGCAAATCATTTACATAAGTATAACTGTTCCCAATAAACAAAACTTTAGTTTGTCCAATTGCAAAGCTATTGACCAAAAAAATCAATATAAAAGCTAAAAGTATTCTCATTTTCTCTAAATTTGTCTGTTCAAAATTATTGACGTAATAATGTCTTAATAGTTGCTTTATAAAAAATGATTTTAGAAAACACATATACTCCAAGATGGATAATATTCTTTATTGATATTTTCATTATTCTATTCTCTATTATTGGAGCTTATTTGCTCAGATTTAATTTTAATATCCCAGAAGAATATCTTATAAGCCTTAAATATATTGTCCCATTAATTATATTTATTAGAACAATTGGCTTTTTAATTGGAAAAACATTTTCTGGTATTATCCGATACACTGGATCAAAAGATGCGGAAAGAATCTTTGTCATTATCTTTTTAGGTTCTTTATTTTTATTATTAATCAATTTAATTTCTTATTATAGTTCAAACTATTTTCTTATACCATTATCAATTATCATTATTGATTTCTTAGTCTCTATTTTCTTACTTACCTCTTTTAGAATCATAGTAAAGTCCCTCTATTTCAATCTCAATTTTTCTAAAAATGAGAAAAAAAACATTATTATTTATGGAGCTGGAGAATTAGGATTAATAACAAAACGAACCTTAGATAGAGATACTGAAATCGGATACGAAACCATTGCATTTATTGATGATAACAAAGAAAGTCAGAAACAGAGACTCGAACGTGTCATCATTTATCGTCCTGATCAAATTGAAAAAATATTAGACAGATATAAAGTATCGACTCTTATTTTTGCAAAGAAAATCATTCCAACAGAAGTTAAAAATAAAATAACTGAAATCTGCTTAAACAACGATATCCAAGTACAAAATATTCCTGAAGTTAATAATTGGATTAATGGAGAATTAAGCAGCAAACAAATTCGTTCCGTTAAAATTGAAGATTTACTTCAAAGAGATTCTATTAAACTGAGTGAGGAATCTATACGAAACGAAATTTTAGGACAAACCATCATGGTTACAGGTGCAGCGGGTTCTATTGGTAGCGAAATAGTACGGCAACTCACTTCCTATTCTCCCAAACGAATTATCCTCTACGACCAAGCAGAGTCTCCTTTATACGACCTTGAACTTCTTTTAGACGAAGAATATCATTATCATAATTCAAAAATTATTATTGGAGATGTTGGTAATAAAAAAAGATTAGAATATGTTTTTAACCGGTATCAACCATCAATAGTCTATCATGC
>JAMOQL010000116.1 GCA_027064025.1 Bacteroidales bacterium | reverse complement strand
GCAATTCTTATGGTTCAACAAATCTTTTGGTGATGCTTATACTTTAAGTGTTTTAGCATTAAACAATGGAGTTGACGATGTAACTCCACGAATGGGTACAACAACAACATCTTTCTCTCAGATAATCGGTCAACGTTCCGTATATAAAGCAGGAAAATTTACAGCAGGATTAAACTTCTACTATCAAATGGGAGAAACTACAGGAACTTATGTAGACGATAACGGCGACAATCAAAAACAAAAATTAGGAGCTTACGATTTAGGAATAGATTTAAATTATAAGCTTAACGACAATATTGGTTTTGGTGCTGGATACGAAATGCTTTCTGGTAATAGCCAAACAGAAACTGATGCGTCTTATGCGCAAACCAATCATGCATTTACTCCATTGTATGGAACCAATCATAAATTTAACGGTTGGATGGATTACTTTTATGTAGGTAATCACAAAAATTCTGTTGGGCTTAACGATGCCTATGTTAAAGCTACTTATAAAAAAGACAAATTCTTATCTGGAGTTATTGCTCATTACTTTATGGCAAACCAAGATGTTAAAGACGTAAAAAATTCTACAGCAACAGATATTAAAACAATGGCTTCTGGTTTAGGAACAGAATTAGATATGTTTGCTGGTTATAGATTAGGAAAAGGAGTATTATTTAAAGCTGGTGTATCTATGATGTTTGCATCGGAAACTATGCACACTCTTAAAGGAACCGATTTTGACACTGCAGGAACTAACTATTGGGGATGGATGATGATTGTTGTAAAACCAACTTTCTTTCAATCAGAAAAGAAATAATAAAAAAAGAATAGATTAATAATAAAAATACTATAGCTATTGATATTTGTAATATTCAAGATTAAAAGTTTTTTGTATATTTAAGAACTAATTAGAAAAAAATAAATAAAATCATATGAGTGTAACTAGAAGAGATTTTATCAAAACATCTGCTGTGGCTACTGTTGCTGCAGCAGTTGGAATGAGCTTGCCAAAAAATCTTCAAGCAGCACCGCAAAAAGCCGAAGGCGACTGGCGATGGGATAAATCCGTTTGCCGTTTTTGTGGAACTGGTTGTGGTATTATGGTAGCTACTAAGAACGATAGAATTGTTGCTGTTAAGGGTGATCCTGCAGCACCAGTAAATCGAGGATTAAATTGTATTAAGGGTTATTTTAATGCAAAAATAATGTATGGCGAAGACCGCCTTAAAACACCATTAATGCGTGTTGATGCGGCAGGAAACTTTGCCAAAGATGGACAGTTTAAACCTATAAGTTGGAAGAAAGCTTTCGACGAAATGGAAAAACAAATTAAAAGTTCTCTTAAAGAATTAGGTCCCACAGGAATCGGAATTTTTGGTTCGGGCCAATATACTGTGCAAGAAGGATATGCCGCTGTCAAATTAATGAAAGCAGGTTTTCGGTCTAATAATATTGACCCAAACGCTCGTCACTGTATGGCATCTGCAGTAGCTGGATTTATTCAAACTTTTGGTATCGATGAGCCATCAGGTTGTTACGACGATATCGAGCTTACAGATACCGTAATTTCTTGGGGAGCCAATATGGCAGAAATGCACCCAATTCTTTGGTCACGTGTTACAGATAGAAAATTAAATAATCCTGATAAAGTTAAGATTGTTAATTTAACAACCTACACCAATAGAACTTCAGATTTAGCCGATACAGAAATTGTATTTAGGCCACAGACCGACTTGGCTATTTGGAATTATCTTGCAAGAGAAATTGTGTATAACAATCCAGAAGCAATCGATTGGGATTTTGTAAATAAATACACTGTTTTTGCAACTGGATATGCCGATACAGGTTACGGAATGCGTAATCCTGATCATAAGAATTTTACAGATAAAGAAAGAGAAACAGTTAAGCATCAAGTATCTAAGCCTGTAACAAAAGCAGAAGCAACATCTTTGGCCTACCTTGGATTAAAAGAGGGTGACAATTTTGATATGAAGCATGCTAAAGAAGCAGGAAAACATTGGTCAATTACTTTCGAAGAATTTAAGAAAGCCTTAGATCCTTACACTTTAGACTATGTTGCAGAAACAGCTAAAGGCGATGCTGACGAAAGTTTAGTATCTTTTAAAAAGAAACTTCAAGAATTAGCTAATTTATACGTAGAGAAATCAAGAAAAGTAGTTTCGTTCTGGACAATGGGAATGAATCAGCATACACGTGGAACTTGGGTAAACGAGCAAGCGTATATGGTGCATTTTTTATTAGGAAAACAAGCTAAGCCAGGAAGTGGAGCATTTTCTCTAACAGGACAGCCATCGGCATGTGGAACAGCTCGTGAAGTTGGAACATTTTCTCACCGTTTACCTGCCGATTTGGTAGTTAAAAATCCTAAGCACAGAAAAATTGCAGAAAAAATCTGGAACTTACCAGAAGGAACTGTAAACCCAAAAGTAGGTTCTCATGTTATGAAAATACATAGAGACATCGAAGATGGTAAAATCAAATTCGTGTGGGTTCAGGTTAATAATCCTTACCAAAATTCGGCGAGTGCTAATCACTGGATTCGAGCTGCTCGACAAAAAGATAATTTTATTGTAGTATCCGATGGATACCCTGGAATATCTGCTAAAGTAGCCGATTTGGTATTACCTTCGGCCATGATTTATGAAAAATGGGGTGCTTACGGAAATGCAGAACGTAGAACTCAGCATTGGAAACAGCAAGTTACACCTGTTGGTGATGCAATGCCAGATGTTTGGCAAATTGTAGAACTTTCTAAGCGATTCAAGATTCGTGATGTTTGGGGAGCTTCTGAAATTCCAGGATTAGAAAGTGGTTTACCAGATGTAACTAATAAAGTTGCTGATTTCGGTTATAACCCAAATTCTACTTTATACGATGTGCTTTTTGCTAACAAAAGAGCAAAATCGTTTGCTTGGCCTGACCCAATGGCAGAAGGTTTCCAAAACACCGAAGCAGAAGGTGATAAGAGAACTATTAAAGGTGCCGATGACCAAGATTGGAAAGGCTATGGTTTCTTTATTCAAAAATATCTTTGGGAAGAATACCGTATGTTTGGAGAAGGTCATGGTCACGATTATGCCGATTTCGATACTTACCATAAAGTTCGTGGACTAAAATGGCCCGTTGTTGATGGAAAAGAAACACAATGGCGCTTTAATTCAAAATACGACCCTTATGCAAAAAAGGCTAATACAGGAGATTTTGCCTTCTACGGAAAAGCTTTAAAAGAAATCCCACAAGGAACATTAACAGGCCCAGATAAATCGAAAGACAAAATTAAGTTACCAAATAAAGCGAAGATTTTCTTCCGTCCATTTGTCGATGCTCCAGAAATTCCGAATAAGGAATATCCATTTTGGTTAGCAACAGGTCGTGTGTTAGAACATTGGCATTCAGGAACCATGACTATGCGTGTACCAGAATTGTATAGAGCTGTGCCAGAAGCACTCTGTTATATGAACCCAAAAGATGCTGAGACAAAAGGACTTAAGCAAGGCGATTTGGTTGTAGTAGAATCTCGTAGAGGAAAAGTTAAAACACACGTAGAAACTAGAGGACGTAATCGTGTGCCTAGAGGTTTAGTTTACGTACCTTGGTTCGACGAGAAGGTGTTCATCAACAAAGTATGTTTAGATGCAACTTGTCCTATTTCGAAGCAAACAGATTATAAGAAAGCAGCTGTAAAAGTTTATAAAGCTTAAGCTACATAACAAAACCCTGTCAGAGTTAATTTTGATGGGGTTTGGATATAAATATAAAGTGTAATTGTTGAATTTTAAATTATTTTGATTGCAAAATATAATTTTCAACTTGTAACTAAATTACAAAGCAATTAAAGATGCTAGAATACTTTAAAAATAAGATGACAACAAGAAGAGATGCACTGAAATCGATGTTTCAGGGAGCAGGATACCTTGCTCTTGGAGGAATGTTTTGGGGAGAGCTGGTAGAAAATGCTTCCGCTTCACCACTCGCATTACGTCCACCTGGAGCTTTACCCGAAAATCAATTCACAAAAGCTTGTATTAAGTGTGGTGTTTGTGTAGAAGCTTGCCCATACGACACGCTTAAGTTGGCTCAAGATGGTGATAATACTGTAGTAGGAACACCACATTTCGAACCAAGAGATGTGGCTTGCGCTATGTGTACCGATATTCCTTGTGTTCCTGTTTGTCCTTCTGGAGCTTTAGATATTAATTTAGTTTCCGTTTTAAACAAAGAAACAAAAGAACAGAAATTAGATATTAATAAGGCTAAGATGGGCTTGGCTGTTATCAATAAAGAATCCTGTGTCGCTTTCTGGGGAATACAATGCGATGCCTGTTATCGAGCCTGTCCATTGATGGATGAAGCTATTTTTATTGATTACGAAAAGAACGAAAGAACAGGTAAACATGCTTATCTTAAACCAGTTGTAAATGGAGACGCTTGTACGGGTTGTGGATTATGCGAACACGCTTGTATAACTGAACAGCCTGCTATTAAAGTGTTTCCTGTAGATTTAGTTACAGGAAAAGTGGGAGACCACTACATAAAAGGTTGGGAAAAAGAAGACGAAAAACGGTTAAAAGAAGTTGACGAAACACGATCTGACGATGCTGATGTCGGTTCTGCAATGGATTATTTGAATAGTGGTGACGATATTTTTAATGATGATTTTTAATCCTATTTTTGATTAATAGACGTCATTACAAAGAAGAACATTAAAGTTGTTTATTAAAAAAATGTTTTATAGTTAAAATTAAATGAAGAATAATAAATTTTTAATATTAAGAAGGTTAGTCCAATTGTCGGTGTTGTTTTTATTTATGAGCAGCTCATATCTAGGACTAAAAATATTGATGGGTAATTACTCTTCAGCATTTATTCTAGAAACATTTCATTTAGCAGATCCATATGCTGTATTACAAATATTATCGACTGGTTTTATTCCTGCTGCAGAGTTATTGATAGGAGCTGGAGTTATTGTAATATTTTATGCTATACTAGGAGGACGACTATTTTGTTCTTGGGTATGTCCATTGAATATGGTTACAGATGCCGCATCTTATTTAAGAAAGCGTTTAAAGATTAAACCAATTATTAAAAAAACAGAATCAAAGAAATTAAAAAAGGTGCGTTATTACGTTCTATTTCTAGGTCTGTTTTTGTCTATGATTTTTGGACAAACTGCTTTTGAAATAATTAATCCTATTTCTATGTTTTATAGAACTTTAATTTTTGGAATAGGTTTTAGTATCAATATTGTATTGATTGTTTTTTTAGCCGATTTATTAGTATTACCCCATTTATGGTGCGGACATATTTGTCCTGTTGGTGGATTTTATTCCATTATAGGAAAGTTTAGTATCTTAAAAGTGCAACATACTTCTGAGAATTGCACACTTTGCATGAAGTGTAAACAAGTTTGCCCAGAAGTTCAAGTAATGGGTATAATTGGTAAGGAAACAGGAAAGATAAAGTCTTCGGAGTGTACAGATTGTGCACGATGTATAGATGTTTGCGACGATAATGCTTTACACTTTAAGATTATAGACCCATTTACTAAAAAATAAAACAATTTATGTTAAACATAAATATCCTCAAAAAAGAGGCTGAAAACTAAGATACAGAATACTATTAAAAATTAAAAAATTGCAAAAATAAAATATCCTGAATGGGATTAATATTAAATAATAAAAGCCCAAAATGGGTCAAAACTTAGAAATTATGATTTATAGATTTTTACTTACAAGTATTGTAGCAACAATGATTCTAGTATCTTGTGGCGGCAACGACGAAGCAAATACCGATACCAAAGAAGGCGTTAGGTCTGAAGCTTCTGCAAATAAATTAGGATTCATTAATTCGGATGTTGAGAGTAATGATGGGGATGCTTTGTCCGAAATGCCACAGTATAGTAAGGCTCCTGCAGGAACAGCTGAGAGAATTGATAGAGCATTTGAAAATGCACCACCAATGATTCCTCACATGACAGAAGGATTCTTCCCTATCACAAAAGATAATAATATTTGTTTGACTTGTCATATGCCAGACAAATCAGAAGCAGTTGGTTCGGTTGCCATTCCTCAATCTCATTTTACCGATTATCGACCAAACTTGATTAAGTCTGGAGAAAAATATGTAGTAGATGCGGAAGAAGGTGAAGTGGTAGCAAAAAAACTAAATAAACTATCTCCTGCTCGTTATAATTGTTCACAGTGTCATGTGCCACAAGCTAATGTAACTGTAGACATAAAAAACACTTTTGAGTCTGTTTTTAGAAATAAAGATTCTAAAAATAGTTCGAATTTAAATGAGAATATTGACGAAGGTGTTAAATAATCATTAACCCCAGAAAAGGCTGTTTTAAGGATTCTTGAGGTGGCCTTTTTATATTCTTTAACACACTATTTTTGTTAAGATAGAAATATAATTAAAACAATATATTTTATAAAAATATTGACAATGAACCGTTTATTATTATCAATATTGTTTCTATTATCAATAAATCTATTTGCTTTAAAGCCAAAATATTCGATTAAGGCAAAAGCAAATGTTACCGATATAGAATACAATAATTCTCTTCTGTATATTGCTACAGATATTGGACTTATTCAAGTTTACGATACAAAATCTAAAACCTTTATTGAGGAAATAGAAATCCCTACTTATTTAGATTTTATGGGAGAAACGGTAACCCCAAAAATTTATGATATTAATTTAAATGCAGAAACTAAAAAGATGAGTATTGTTGCTCAAGCCGAAGGCGGATTTTCTGATGTTTTTATATTTCGAAATGGGGAGTTAATAAGAATTATCGATAAGAATAATCGTTATATGATTAAGAAAGCAATTTTTCTGAATGATTCAGATTTGCTATTAGGTTTATTAAGTAATGAAATAATTTGTTTTAATATCGATAAGAAAACAGTAGTCTATAAAACTCAGATTAGTTCATATACTTTTTCCGATATGTGTCTTAGTCAAAAAGGTGGACGAATTATTAGTTCCGACGAAAGTGGAAAAGTCAATATTCTCTCATCAAAAGATGGAAGCGTAATTCTGATTCATGAAGGCGAAAATTTGGATAATGTTTATAAAATAGATTACAAAGGAAATTGCATAGCTACTGCTGGTCAAGATAGACGTTTAGGTATATATCTTTTTCATCCTTTTTCATCTTATCATATTCAAAGCGATTTCTTAATTTATGCCGTGGCATTAAGTCCATCGGGGATAAAAGTAGCTTATCTTTGCGACGAAGACAATGATATTACAATTGTAAATACCCAAACCAAAGAAGAATTAACTAAACTAGTAGCTCATTCGGCAGTTATAAATACAATGCAGTTTATTGATGAACATACTATGTTTAGCGCAGCTGATGAACCAATTATATATTATTGGGAGTTCTGAAGAAGATTTAAGATTCTAGAAATTTAACTTTTCGATAGTGTGAAAAAAACTATTTAAGAGATGTCATTATAAATATCTAGAGTATAATTAATAAATTAAAAGACTCAAAATTATTCCTTAGCCTTTTGCTTCCACAGGATTGTAACGAATGGTTTGAGTAATACTGAATAAAAGAATACACAATATAAAGCACTAAATACCAATAGATTAAATAATAAATAAAAATGAATATATCAGGAATATTAGTTCAAACAAAACCAGAAAATACCGACTCTGTAATTACAGCTATTAAATCTAACGATTTTTGCGAATATCATATGCATGATGAAAAAGGCAGAATTATTGTAACCATTGAGGGCGAGAATGTTGAAGAAGAAATAGGGAAATTAAAACAATTACAAGTCGTAAAAGGGGTTATTGCAGCCGACATGATGTATGCTTATGCCGAGGATGAACTTAATGAGATTAGAGATAAACTAGATGCCAACGAAGAGTTGCCAACTTGGTTAAACGACCCTAATGCTAAAGCTGAGGATATTCGTTATAATGGTGATTTAACAAAAAAAATGCTCTAGAAAATAAATCTGATCTAAAATTTTGCTAAAATATATTGCACATTGACCAGGTCCGATTTATGAGTTCTCACAAAGTCTAAATCTTTATGTATCTCTTCGTAAAATTTAAGCTTCAATCACTCCCAATTTGATTAGCTCTTTTCATTCTAAAATATAACTATGAGTAAAATATTAACAGGATATAGGTTAATATTAATTGATTGCTTATCTTTGAGAAAACAAAATTCAAGACGATGAAAAGACGTATTATTAGTTCAATACTTATTATATTAATAAGTATCACTTTCTCGTGTAAAAAAGATGAGCCCGAAACTAATGTCGAACCAACAAATACCGAAATAATCACCAAAAGCCCTTGGCACATAGATGCTGTAACAATTGAACCTGGTTTTATTTATGCAGGGTTTACAGTTACCGATGGTGCTATGTTTATAGAAAACTGTGTAAAAGACAATACTTATTTATTTAAAGTTTCTGGTGAGATTATTGTGAACGAAGGCGAAACAAAATGTGATAGTACTGCTAAACAAGAATCACAACAAGGAACTTGGGCTTTTAACGATGATGAAACGAAAATGATTTTTACCGATAACGATTTTCTTGGTGAAATGAAAATGGAAAGCCTTCGCCCAACTAAATTTATTTTAAGCCGCACCAAAACAGTTCCAGATACAACTATTGGTGATTTCTCTATTCATGGAGGCGAGCAAAAATTAAGTATCACATTTATACACTAAATAATAATTTTTTTTATGAATTTTGATAATAACAAAGCTTTATTTAACGTAATGCGAGTTGAACTCATTGCTTCCATCATTTTTATGGGAACATTTAGTATCTCATTTTTAGATATTTATAAATCCAAAACGTTACCCCTCGAAGGTTACCAATTTGCTCTTTTGATTGCTACAATTTACTTTCTACTTGCCCTAATTTGGTACAATATTAAGTATAGCTATTTCTCGATAGATACTACAGATGGAATTCTAATTAAATACTTTAGAATCACTCCGAAATTTATTACACCCAAGCCTAAAATGATAAAGATTTCTAAATCAACCTACGTAAAATATCAGATCAAAAAATCATTCTTTGGTTTACGTACAGCTTTAATATTATTTCAGAAAACTAAAAAAGGTATAGTTAGCTACCCCCCAATTTACATTAGTGGCTTAAATAAAGATGAAATAAAGAAATTAAAAACAGTTTTACAGTATTAATTTATTTCTGTGGTTTCTCATCAAAATTCTTTAAAACATTTTATTGCCTTATCCTTAGTTTCGGGGGTAGGAAATATTACAGCACGACAACTTATTTCTTATTTAGGAAGTGCCGAGGCCATTTTTAAAGAAAAAACAGATACTCTACGAAAAATCCCAGGCGTTGGCCCTTTTATCTCATCTAATATTAAAAAAAAAGATTATCTAGCGCTCGCCGAATCTGAATTAGAATTCATCGAAAAATATAAAATAAATAGCTACACCTTTTTAGACCAAAACTACCCAAATAGACTCAAACAATGCGAAGATGCACCCTTAGTCCTTTTTCAGAAAGGAGGAAAAAACTTAAATAAAAAACTTCATATTAGTATAGTTGGAACTCGTAAAGCTAGTGAATATGGAAAGCATTATTGCAACAAAATAATTGAAGATATAAAATTGAATGGTTTTGAACCTGTAATCATTAGTGGCTTAGCCTATGGTATAGATTCTTGTGCACACCAAGCCGCTTTAGATAACGATTTGGAAACTTGGGCTGTACTTGGTCACGGTCTAGATCGGATTTATCCAGCAAAAAATAAAACTCTTGCCAAAAAAATTTTAGAAAACGGCTCCTTAATCACCGAATTTTCTCATGGTTCTTTTCCTGCTCCGAGTAACTTTATTAGTCGAAATAGAATTATTGCAGGACTCTCCGACTTGACCATAGTTGTAGAATCTGCAAAAAAAGGTGGCTCTTTAGTTACCGCAGATCTTGCTTTTGGTTATAACAGAGAAGTTATGGCTGTACCTGGAAGAATTGGCGATAGCAGATCGGAAGGTTGTAATTTCTTAATCAAAACCAACAAAGCCAGCATGTTAGAAAAATTCGAAGATATTGTCTACACTATGGCTTGGGACAAAAAACAAAATCTAAACAAAGGGCATCAGCTCAATTTATTTGAGCAACTAAATACGGAGCAGAAGCAACTCTGCAATTGGTTAAAAGATAACGAGGATAGCCCTATCGATCGTATTATAAAACAATCCGAAATAGAAAAAAGCAAAATTCCCGCTTTACTTTTGGAACTCGAATTTATGAATCTAGTAAAAGTATTACCAGGGAAATGCTATCGTGCTATATAAAACAACAACATTAATTATGAAAATATTAAATAAGCAAATAATTCTCATCAGCATATTAAGTTTAAGTTTTTCTTTCACGGCTTGTCAGAATGCAAGGCCCGATGTAGAAGAAGAATTTACTGAAGAAATGAACCAGAAAGGAAATTCCGAAATTTCTATTGATGATATTCAAAAAGATCTTAATAAAAAAGATGCCGAACTGGAAAACATGATGCAAGAAATGGAAGATGAGATGAATTCTGATACTATTTCATCAGAAAATTAATAAACTACTCTAGTTAATTTATGAAACTATTTATCCAATACTGGAAAACAATTCTTTGGGTGATCGTTATTTTCTTTCTGAGCACTTTGCAAATACCGAATGTACCTTCTGTCCCCTTATTCAACATTCCAAATTTTGATAAGTTTGTACATTTTACTCTGTATTCCATCCTATTAACAGCCTGGTCGGTCGATTATTTTAAATGTACATTAAAATTCAATAAAAGACGATTTCTTATTATTATATTATCCAGCATCTCTTATGGGCTAATTATGGAAATTATTCAAAAAGTTGTCGTTCAAAATCGCTCAGGTGATATTTTCGACGCATTGGCCAATACCATAGGTGTACTCGTAGCATTTCTTCTTTTTAGATACATCCATCCATACAGAAAAACAATTCTGATAATATTTGCCAAAAGCTGGTTATAACAATTTGTAACAAAAAATAATTAATCTCGTCTTACAGACTGTATATAAATAAATTACTATAAACTATGAAGAAAATTCTTTTAAGTATGATAGGTTTAGCCTTATTGGTATCTTGTCAACAATCCACAGAAATTAATGGAAATAATACAACAGAGAAAAAAATGACCATTACTTATCCACAAACACAAAAGGTTGATACCGTAGATACCTATTTTGGTACAAAAGTAGCCGACCCATATCGTTGGCTTGAAGACGATAATAGCGAAGCAACCAAAACTTGGGTTAAAGCAGAAAATAAAGTTACCTTCAGTTATTTAAACCAAATTGCAGGTAAAGATACCATTGTAAAACGATTAACCAGTTTATACAATTACCCCAGAATATCTGCTCCACATAAAGTTGGAGAATATTTCTTCTTCTCGAAAAACGACGGCTTACAAAACCAATCTATTACCTTCTACAAAAAAGGTGTAAATGGAAACGAAAAAAAATTCTTAAATTCCAATTCTATGTCAGACGATGGCACTGTTGCCGCACATCTGGCAGGCGCTTCGAACGACGATAAATTTATGGCCATTTCTATTAATAGAGCAGGTTCCGATTGGTCCGAGATAAGAGTTAAAGATATTGAGAGCAACAAATATCTCGACGATGTAGTAGAACACGTAAAGTTTTCTGGAGCTTCGTGGTTCGACCAAGGATTCTTCTATTCACGTTTTCCAGAGCCAAAAGAAGGAATGGATTTATCCGCAGCCAACGAATACCATTCTATTTATTATCATAAATTAGGAACTGAACAAAAAGAAGATGCTTTAGTTTGGATTAATAAAGATGCTCCCAAATTATACTACAATGTAGATTTAACCGAACACCAAGAATATATGTTCTTAACAGAGATGGACGGAACCGAAGGCGTAAATATTTATTATGCAAAACCATCGCTTAAGCCAGAATGGAAAACTTTAGTAGGCGACTTCTCGCAGCAAGGTTCTGTAGTCGATTATAAAGATGATAAATTCTTATTCTTAACCGATAAAGATGCTCCTAATTATAAATTATTAGCTGTTGACCCCAATAATGCATCAGAAAAAAATTGGAAAACTATTATCCCTGAAAAAGAAATAAAATTAAACTCTGTTACAACAGGTGGAGGGAAAATGTTTGCTTCGTATTTAGAAAATGCATCTACCAAAGTTTATAAAATGGATTATAATGGCAAAAATATTTCTGAAGTAATATTTCCAACATTTGGAACAGCAAGCGGTTTTTCGGGCAAAGAAGAAGAAACTAAATTATACTATGGATTTACATCTTTCACATATCCGTATTCTATTTTCGAATACAATGTAGCAACAGGCAAATCTAAAATATATTATCAACCTGAGGTTAAATTTACTCCCGAAGATTACGTTGCCGAACAAGTTTGGTATCCCTCGAAAGATGGGACAAAAATTTCTATGTTTATTGTTCATAAAAAAGGTATCAAAATGGATGGTAATCGTCCAACCTTACTCTATGGTTACGGTGGATTTAATATAGACTTAACCCCTCATTTTTCTGTTTCAAATATGATTCTAATGGAAAATGGCGGCGTTTATGCCATGGCAAATCTTCGTGGTGGAGGCGAGTATGGTCAAGCATGGCATAAGGCTGGTATGAAGATGAAAAAGCAAAATGTTTTTGATGATTTTATTACTGCAGGAGAGTATTTGATTGCTCAGAAATACACTTCAAAAGAGCGTTTAGCTATTGCTGGTGGCTCGAATGGAGGATTATTGGTTGGCGCTTGTTTGGCTCAACGACCAGACTTGTATAAAGTAGCATTTCCTGCTGTAGGTGTGATGGATATGTTACGATTCCACAAATTTACCGTAGGTTGGGGATGGACTCCTGAATATGGCTCCAGCGAAGAGTCGAAAGAAATGTTCGAATACTTATGGGGCTATTCTCCTTTACATAATTTAAAAAAAGGAACCGACTATCCTGCAACAATGGTAACAACTGCCGACCACGATGATCGGGTTGTTCCAGCACATTCTTTTAAGTTTGCAGCAACTCTTCAAGAAATGAATTCAGGAAAAAATCCAACATTAATTAGAATAGAAACTAATGCTGGACACGGAGCAGGAACTCCAATTAGCAAAACTATTGAGCAAGAAGCTGATAAATGGTCATTTATGTTTTACAATATGAATATTAAACCTTATCAAGATAAATAATAACTTATTAAGCCTAGAATTAATATTAAACGTTAAAATTAGTTAATTAACGTATAAAATAAATTTGTGGCACAAAACTTGTAAAATCATTCTACATAGTTAGTAGTAGTTTTTTTCATATTAAATAAGGGAGTCGCTTGGCTTCCTTATTTTTTTATTAAAAATATCAATAAGATTAAACAATCTCTAAGCAACTTATACCAATTACACATTGATATGACTTTTAAAATCTTTGCAATATAAATCATAATGAGTAATTGATTTTATTAGCTTTTCATTAAGTTTATTT
>JAMOQL010000115.1 GCA_027064025.1 Bacteroidales bacterium | reverse complement strand
GGGATTGATTTAGAAAAGTATTCAACAGGTGTTTACTATGTAATAATTAATACAAATAATGTAACATTACAGAAGCAAATTATTATCTCAGATAATTAATAGAGAAATAATTTGTTTCGTCCTAAAATAACCGTTACAGGTTTTAGCAAAAATAATTAAATTAATTGAAACCACAGGAAGAAATTTCTTCCTGTGGTTTTTTATATATTTATAAGTTCGTATTCTAATATCTTTTTGAGCATGCATTTGATTAGGTGTTGTCCTAAACACGAAAAAAAGGCAATATCTAACCAAAAAAATAAATTCTATTTTCTTCTATATCGAAGATATAGCAAGGGAAACAAGAGGTCAAAAAAAGACTTTCCAGAAAAAACACCTGAAAAGTCTTGCTTAGTAGCGGGGGCTGGATTCGAACCAACGACCTTTGGGTTATGAGCCCAACGAGCTGCCACTGCTCCACCCCGCAATTTTGTGATTGCAAAACTAAAGCTTTTTATTCATACAAACAAAATAAATGTTGAAATAATTTAAGAATATTTATTAAGGCTTGATTATCTGAATATTAAGCTATGAATATTTTTTAATGAATCATGGTTAAAATTCTATCCCAACGAATATTAGCAGGGAAAGTTTTGTCCTTATCGCTAGAAAACCAAACCATAAGAGCCTTTCCTACAACGTGGTCTTCAGGTACAAATCCCCAAAAACGGCTATCGGCAGAGTTATGGCGGTTGTCTCCCATTAACCAATAGTAATCCATTTTTATTTGATATTTACTGGTTTGTTTTCCATTAATAAATATTTGACCATTTATTATTTTTAATTCGTTATGTTCATAGATTCTAATTAATCTTTCGTAGATATGAATGTTTGCTTCTGTCAAACTAATAATATCACCATGTTTGGGAATATATAAAGGTCCAAAATTGTCTTCGTTCCATTTATAATATTTTGGAGCGTGTGGAAAAACACCATTGTTGTATTGATCATCAGGTTTTACATATCTTACTACAGCTTTTATAAAAGGGTTGTGCTTAATGCTCTCAGCTTTTTCTGGTGTTAGAGGTAATATGTATATGTTGGATCTACTAAACTGGCTAAGTTCAGGGTTTGATTTAATAAAGTTTAAATCATCTTGAATTTGAATAAAGCGTTGAGAATTCCCTGCATCTTCATTCGAAATGCCATATTTCTCTAGAAATCGTTTATTAATAGTTTCTCCACTTGTAGCAATAAAATAATTATATTGCATAGCGTGGAATGTATTTTGTTTCTTTCCGTTAATATACATTTGGCTGTTTATTATTCGTATAGAATCTCCAGGTATAGCTACACAGCGTTTAATATAGTTCTCCTTTTTATCGACAGGTCTAACAATAATGTCACCAGCTATTTTGTCTTCAAGAATGGCTTTGCGACCGTATTCTCGAACAAGAGCATAGTAGCTTGCGGCTTCTAAATTGGTACAAACAGTATCGCCTTCAGGAAAATTAAATACGACAATATCGTTTCTCGACACATCTTCTATGCCTGCTAATCTTTCGTAAGGTCGTTTTATCCACTCTAAATAAGATGGAGTATGTTTGGTAAGTGGCAAAGTATGGTGGACAAAAGGAAATGATAAAGGGGTATTGGGTAATTTAGGGCCATAATGATATTTGCTAACAAAAAGATAATCACCAACTAGCATTGTTTTTTCCATCGATGAAGTAGGAATAGTGAAAGCCTCGATCAAAAACATTCTGATGATTGTGGCTGCAACTACAGCAAAAATAATGGCATCTACCCATTCTGTAACAAAAGTCTTTTTTGCAGGGTCTCTGGGTTTCCAAAAAGTCCAATTTACTTTCTTTGTATAGTATAAATCGAAAACTACAGGTAGCCCTATTAGTAGCCAATAGGTGTCCATCCAAACTACCCAAAGTGCATATACAAGCATCCAAAATATGGTTTTGAAGATTCTGTTTTTGAGGACTTTTTTCCAGACAAATAAATCGAAAATTATAGGAATTACAGCAAGCCACCAATAGTTAGAGAGTCTAAAACTTACAAAAATTAGAAAGGCTGACCAAAGTCCAAATTTAATATATGGATTCTTTAATATGGATGGTTTATCTTGTTTAATGCTCATTATTATGATAGTTTATTTGAATTATTTGATTTCCAAAAGTAACTTATTTTGGTAAATATTTTATTTTTAATGATTTATAAATTTAATAAATCTTGCATATTGAAAATCCCTTTTTTATTTTCGATAAATTCCGCTGCAAGGACAGCCCCTAGTGCAAATCCTTTTCTGCTTCTTGCTTTGTGTTCGAGGGTTATCTCATCAATTTCAGATTCGTATTTAATAGTATGGGTTCCGGGTGTATTAGCTATTCGTTGAGCAGTGATGTTAATTTCCGAATTATTGGATGAATTCAATGCCCATGAAGTTTGATGACTTAAATTTTCTATTATTTGTTCGGCTAGACTAATAGCTGTTCCGCTAGGAGTATCGAGCTTTTGTGTGTGATGAATCTCGTTAATACTCACCTTGTAGCCTTCAATAGGTTTCATTAAATGGGCTAGTTTTTTATTAATCTCAAAAAAAATATTAACTCCCAATGAAAAATTTGAAGCATAAAAAAAAGTTTGATTTTTTTCGTTACAAATGTTTTTTACTTTATCGAATTGTTTGAGCCATCCAGTTGTGCCAGAAACAACTGGGATATTATTTTTGAAACAATACTTGTAATTGGAAACGGCGGATTCTGGTTTGGAAAATTCAATGGCAACATCTGAGTTTAAAAAATCTGAAGAGGAAAAATCGTTAGTGTTATTTTGGTCAATTATTGAAGAAATTGAATGTCCTCTTTCTAGAGCCATTTTTTCAATTTCTTTCCCCATTTTCCCATAACCAATTAGTGCTATTTTCATTTTTAGATTTTAATTATTATTATGCAAATGTAATTATTTCAAATAGGATTGCCATATTGCCTCTTCATAAAAATTGTTAATGTACAGAAGAATAGTTTATCTACGATTATATTTTCATTAGTTTTGCAAATAAATTATTTGTTGTTATGAATTATCAAGAAACACTAGATTTTTTATTTAATAGTTTGCCTATGTTCCAGAGGCAGGGCAAGGCGGCTTATAAAGCAAATCTTGACAATAGTATTGCTTTCGATAAGTTTCTTAATCATCCACACAAATCGTTTAAAAGTGTGCATATAGCTGGAACAAACGGAAAAGGTTCTAGTTCGCATATGTTAGCTTCTGTTTTGCAAGAGGCAGGCTATAAAGTTGGCTTATATACATCGCCTCATTTAAAAGATTTTAGAGAACGAATTAAAATTAATGGTGAACTAATTTCAAGGAAATTTGTAATTGATTTTATAGAAAAGAATTCTGATTTTATTAAAAAACAGGAGCCCTCGTTTTTCGAGATGACTGTTTTTATGGCTTTTCAGTATTTTAAAGAACAAACTATAGATATTGCTATTATAGAAACAGGGATGGGAGGACGTTTAGATTCAACCAATCTTATAGAACCCGAATTGTCTATTATTACAAATATTAGTTTGGATCATACTCAGTTTTTGGGCGATACCATTGGCGAAATTGCTGTTGAAAAAGCAGGAATAATTAAAAAAGGTGTTCCCCTAATAATTGGGGAATCGAATTTAGAGTACAATTCTGTATTTATTTCAAAATCTAAAGAAAAAGACACTTCTTGTATCTTTGCCGATCAGGTTTACAATATTCCGTACGCATTAAATAGTATTCGAGAATCACAATTGTTCGATATTTGTAAACGAGAAACAAAGATTTATGAGAAAATAGAGTTGGATCTCCTAGGGTATTATCAACAAAAAAACATTCTTACAGTTATTGCAGCTGTAGAAAATCTGAAGAATAGTTTTAATATTAATCGCCAAGATGTTTATTCAGGTTTAAAACATGTGGTAAAAAACACAGGTCTGTTGGGACGCTGGCAGACACTGGGTAATAATCCTAGGATTATTTGTGATACGGGACATAATGAGGCAGGGGTGGCTTTAGTTATAGATCAAATTAAACAAACAGCTTTTGAGAATCTTCATATTGTTTGGGGAATGGTTAACGATAAGTCTATTGATGAAATTATGAGCCTGCTTCCTAGAAATGCTAATTATTATTTTACTAAAGCAAGTATTCCAAGGGCACTGGATGAGGAGGAATTAAATACAATTGCAAAGAAATATTATTTAAAAGGCAAAACATATAAATCGGTTGCAGAAGCTTTATTAGCAGCGAAAGTGACTGCAAATCAGAACGATTTGATATTTATTGGAGGAAGTACTTTTGTGGTTGCTGAAGTAGTTTAAAGATGTTTAGAAATAAATATTAAAAAAATAGCTGTTTTTTTTTGTCAGAATGAAAAATGAATATATATTTGCATCGCCTTTCGAAAGGGTAGCCGTTCATAAATTTCGGGCGATTAGCTCAGTTGGTTTAGAGCACTTGGTTTACACCCAAGGGGTCATAGGTTCGAATCCTATATCGCCCACTAAAGCTTCCTTTTTGGAGGCTTTTTTTATTTAATCCCATTCGGAATAATGATTAAATAGGGCTATTAACTCAGTTGGTTTAGAGTGTTACCTTGACAGGGTAGAAGTCACTGGTTCGAATCCAGTATAGCCCACGATTAAAGATTATCTAGCATTTAACTTTTTAGTTGAATGTTTTTTTTATCTTATTTTGACATTTGTTGTACATAATTCATAGTATTAATTAAATTTGTGCAAACAATATCTATGAAAGCACAAAATAACTTAGCAGCTATGTTGAGCTTAATCTCCTTATTTTTTATTTGGGGGTTTATTACTGTAATGAACGACATTTTGGTCAATACTTTTCAAAGTATTTTCAATCTTTCAGCCACGCAGCGTTCTTTAGTTCAGATGGCTTTTTTTGGAGCCTTTTTTATTGTGTCATTAATTTATTTTCTTGTTAGTTCCATTTCTGGGAAAGACCCAATCAACAGAATTGGATATAATAACGGTATGATTATTAGTTTGGTAATTACAGGTATAGGTTGCTTGAGCTTTTATCCAGCTGCTGAAATTAATTCTTACGGAGCGTTTTTGGCTGCATTATTTATATTAGCAACAGGCGTTACTCTTTTACAAATTTGTTCTAACCCATATGCCGCAATTATTGGTAAGTCTGAAACAGCTTCTAGTCGACTGAATTTGGCACAAGGTTTCAATTCTTTAGGTACAACTATTGGTCCAATAGTGGGCACCATTCTTATCTATCATCTTTTTTCAGATGGTGAGCAAACCATTGAATCTGTAAGCCAAACTTATATGCTTTATGGCTTTGTTTTTATTGCAATGGCAATTATGGTAAAGTTGGTTAAAATGCCGTCTTTTATTAATGATGAAAAAATAGAAACAGGCTTTGCTGTTCTGAAAAATCGACATTTACTATTAGGCATTTTTGCAATATTTTTTTATGTAGGCTCTGAGGTTTCTATTGGGACATGGATTGTTGAGTTTCTTAAAAGTGAAAATATTGCGGGTTTAAGCGAGAGCGAAGCCAGTTATTTTTTGTCTTATTTTTGGGGAGGATTAATGATAGGTCGACTTATGGCAAGTCAATCTTTGAATCGAGATATAAAACCTACAAAACGATATTTATCGATGATTGCTATTGCGTTTAGTGTTTTTGTATTTATTTATTTAGCAACGTCAGTAAAGTTTACTAGTGGAGAATTTTCATTTCAAATGCTAGAATTTTCCAAAGTATATATCTATTTAGTTTACATTGTTATTAGCATTTTGGCTTTTGTTATAAGTGCAGGAAAAGCCGCTCGTTCGTTAGTTGTCTTTTCAATCATCAATGTTTTATTAATATTAATAGCTATGTTTTCTCAAGGAGCTATTGCTATGTGGTCGATATTAGGAGCAGGATTGTTCTTTTCTATCGGTTGGTCAAATATTTTTACTTTGGCGATAAAAGATTTAGGGAAATATACTAGTCAAGGTTCATCCTTATTGGTGATGGCTATTGTAGGAGGGGCAGCTTTGCCGTGGATTCAGAGTCATATTATCGAGTCCTATAATATTCAATTATCATTTACAATTCCCTTAATTGGCTTAATATATATTATTTTTTATGGCACATACGGTCATAAGGTGATAAAAAAAATAAATTTATGAAAATATTGATAGGGTTAGATATTGGAGGTACAAATACCGAATTAGCATGGGTCGATTTGTTTGGCAATATCTTGAAGAAAATTAATTATAAAACAGTGCAGTTTTCTAAAGCTGAGCAATTGGTAAGTGTTGTAGGGAAGGCAATTTTAGAAGGAAATAAGAATTTTATTTCCGACGAAATTATTGGCTTAGGTATTGGAGCTCCTAACGGAAATTATTACAAAGGAACTATTGAGTTTGCTCCTAATTTAGGATGGGAGGGAATTATTCCTTTATCTCAAATGTTCGAAGATAGAATACAATTAACAACAAAATTAACTAATGATGCTAATGCAGCGGCTTATGCCGAAATGCTCTATGGTGGAGCAAAAAAAATGTCTAACTTTTTAGTGGTAACTCTTGGTACTGGGTTAGGTTCGGGTATAGTTGTTAATAAACAAATGTTATATGGTTCAACAGGTTTTGCGGGTGAATTGGGACATACCATTGTCGAAAATAATGGTAGATTGTGTGGCTGCGGAAGAAAAGGTTGTTTGGAAACTTATGCCTCAGCAACAGGAATTATCAAAACGATACATCAATTTTTAGAAAGCTCCAAACAAGAATCATCACTCAGAGCTATAGAAAAAATAGAATCGAAAGATATATATATTGCAGCACAAAACGGAGACGAGTGTGCATTAAAAGCAATACAATATACAGGAAATATTTTGGGAAAACAGTTGGCGGATTATGTAGCTCTTTATAGTCCAGAAGCCATTTTTATTGCTGGTGGTTTGGCCAATGCGCATTCACTTCTAATACCTGCAACAAAAAATGCAATGGAAGAAAATATGCTTAAAATATTTAAAAATACAGTAGAGCTTTTCCCTTCAGAATTGTTAGATCAAAATGCTGGTTTACTTGGTGCCGCTGCAATGATGATGAAAAGAAATAATTAATAAATTATATTATGAGAATTTTATTATTAATGATTAGCTTTTTGTTACTCTTTCTTTCGTGTGAAACATCTCAAGATTCACAAAATGATGTTCTTAAATATGTAAATCCACTTATAGGGACAGGTGGGCATGGACATACCTATCCTGGAGCAACATCGCCTTTTGGAATGGTGCAGTTGAGCCCAGATACAAGGCTCGATGGTTGGGATGGCTGCTCAGGATATCATTATACCGATTCTATTATTTATGGATTCTCGCACACGCATTTGTCAGGAACTGGCGTATCGGATTACGGAGATGTTTTGCTGATGCCTATTACAGGAAAAGCGATTTATAAAAATACAGAATATGCTTCTCTTTTTTCTCACAAAAATGAATTAAGCCAAGCAGGATATTATAGTGTTAAGCTTGATAAGTTTGGTATTCTAGCTGAGTTAACGACAAGTTCTCGCACAGGAATGCACAGATATAGTTTTGCACAATCCGAGAATAATAAAGTAATTCTCGATCTAAGACATCGTGATATTGTTTTAGATTCTTATTTAGAGCAAGTTGACGATTCTACGTTGAAGGGCTATAGAATTTCGAAAGCATGGGCTCAAGAGCAACATATTTATTTTTATATACAATTCTCGCAGAAAATTAATTTGCTTGAGATGGTATCAAATGATAGTATCATTCATTCAAAAAAAATAAAATCAGAAAGTATTGTTGCTTCTGTGCAATTTGACCAATTAAAGGATAAAGAAATATTGGTGAAAGTGGGAATTTCTGCTGTTGATATGAACGGAGCAAAGAAGAACTTAGAATTGGAGAATTTAAATTGGAATTTTGATGCTTTTAAAAATAAGAATCTAGATGCATGGCGAAAAGAATTGAATAGGATTGAAATTTCCGACAATAATGAGAGTCGTAAAACTATATTTTATACCGCCTTATATCATAATTTAATTGTACCTAATTTATTTTCAGATATAGATGGCCGCTATCGGGGTATGGATATGAAAATTCATCGGAGTAAGAATGATCAATATACTATTTTCTCTCTTTGGGATACTTATAGAGCTACACACCCTTTATATACGCTTATAGAAACTAAACGAACCTCCGATTTTATTTCAACTTTTAAAAATCAATTCGATGACGGAGGGTTACTTCCTATTTGGGAATTAGCAGGGAATTATACTGGTTGTATGATTGGTTATCACTCTATTCCCGTAATTGCAGATGCATATCTAAAAGGACTTACAGATATTCCTGGCGATACACTTCTGACAATGATGCTCACTTCTGCAAATCAAAAAAAGTTGGGCTTAGAAGCTTATAAAAAGAATGGTTTTATTTCTGTTGGTGACGATGCCGAATCGGTTTCCAAAACATTAGAATATGCCTATGATGATTGGTGTATTGCCCAAGTTGCACAAAAGGTAGGAAGGGACAGTATTTATCGGCAATTTATTAAACGAGCACAATCCTATAAAAACCTTCTGGATCCGAGTATTGGATATATGCGTCCAAAATTAAACCAGATTTGGAAAGAGCCTTTCGAACCATCGGAAGTCGATTTTAATTATACAGAAGCCAACTCCTGGCAATATAGTTTTTATGTGCCCCAAGATATTTATTCCTTTATTGATTTATTGGGAAGTAAAGAACGTTTCGAAAATCAATTAGATAATTTATTTACGACATCGAGTCAAACTACGGGGCGCGAACAATCCGATATTTCAGGTCTTATTGGTCAATATGCACATGGCAACGAACCAAGTCATCATATGGCTTATTTATACGATTATGTAAATAAATCTCAAAAAACACAAAATTATGTAAGTAGAATTGTTAACGAATTGTATTCAGATAAGCCTGATGGCCTTTGTGGCAATGAGGATTGTGGACAAATGTCGGCTTGGTATGTGTTTTCAACCCTAGGCTTTTATCCTGTAAACCCCGCTAGTGGCGAATATGTTTTTGGCAAACCTTTTTTTGATAAAGTAGAATTGAATCTTGAAAATGGGAAAACTTTTACTATTGAAAAACAGGGCGATAAATCTGAAAACGCTTTGGTAAATAAAATTCTTTTGAACGGAAAAGAATATAATAAAGCGTACCTTAAGCATTCTGATATTGTAAAAGGAGGTACTTTAACTTTTGTGATGGATCAAAAGAAAGCTATTGTATTTACAGATGCTGATTTACCCAATTCTAAAATTACAGATGATATTATTATACCTGTTCCTGCAATTCGTTCGGCAAAACGAGTTTTTAGGGATTCGACCATTATTAATATGGAAGCCGTCGAAGGAGCTAAAATATTCTATTCTCTTAATGGGGGCGAAGAAATTGAATATCAAAAACCTTTTGTTATTAGAGAAATTACCAAGCTGTTATTTAGAGCAGAAAAGAATGATATCTCAAGTAAAACAGTCTCCTCTGAGTTTTATAAAATACCAAAAGGGCGTCAGATTTCTATAAAGAATAAATGGAGCCCACAATATTCTGCTGGTGGTAATGACGCTTTAATAGATGGTTTGTTGGGAAAAAATAATTTTAGGAATGGCTCTTGGCAAGGATACTATTACGAAGATTTTGAGGCTGTATTAGAATTAGGGAAAGAAGAGTATTTGACTAAAATTTCGATGAATTTCATTCAAGATGCTCGTTCATGGATTTGGATGCCTGAATATGTTGAGTATTGGGGGTCGACTGATGGTAAATATTTTTTTTCTTTGGGGAAAATAAAAAATACGGTTTCTAAACAAGATTACGATGTGATAATCAGGAACTTTGCAATATCGTTTTATCCTAAAAAAATAAGATATTTTAAAATTTATGCAAAGAATCATAATATTTGTCCAAAAGAACATTTAGGAGCAGGAAACAAAGCATATATCTTTGCAGACGAAATAATAGTAGAGTAAGATAGAATTGGGAACCGAATATTTCGTTTAGAATAATGGGTAAGATAATTTAAATTTGGTTAAATTTGCAGACCATAAAATTTTATAAGTGAAGAAATTATACAGTTTATTGTTAAAGAGTTATTTAGGTCCATTTCTCCTGACGTTTTTTATTGCTCTTTTTATTTTCCTACTTCAGTTTTTGTGGAAATATATCGACGATTTGGTAGGTAAGGGGCTGGAGCTTTCTACAATAGTAGAATTATTATTTTATTCTACGCTCAATCTAATTCCGATGTCGTTGCCTATGGCTATTTTGCTTTCTTCAATTATGTTGTTTGGCAATATGGGGGAGAATAACGAATTGTTAGCTTTTAAGACCGCAGGTGTCCCCTTGCTTAAAATTATGTCGCCACTTATTATTTTTATTGTTGCCGTTAGTGTTGGCGCGTTTTTCTTTTCTAATAATGTGATGCCTTATTCATCTCTAAAGATGCGATCCTTGATAAAAGATATTCAAGATACTCGGCCGGAATTAAGTATGAAACCAGGTGCATTTACCAGTAACTTAAAAGATTTTAGTATTAAAATTGCCCGAAAAGATAACCATACCAAAATGCTTTATGGAATGATGATTTACGATCATTCTAATCATAAAGGGAATACTATTGTTACGGTAGCCGATTCTGGAAAAATGTATATTTCTGAGAACAAGCAGTTTATGGTTCTTGATTTATATAGTGGTTCTCGTTATGAAGATATAGACGAGAAGGCGAGCAGTTTACAAAATAAAAGATTGCCTTTTGAGAGACATTTTTACCAAAAAGAAACCATATTATTTTCGCTAGATGGCTTTGGTTTGAAACGGAAAGATGAGAGTTTGTGGAAAGATCATTATCAGATGATGAACTTATCTCAGCTTCAGTTTACAATAGATTCTTTGGGGCAGCGTTTAGCAAAGAAGTCTAAGGAAATCCCAAGTTCACTTTTGTTTAATAATTATTTTAGAAGAGAAGTGAAAGCTGATAGTCTGATGTACTCAGAAAATAAAATTATACCCTTAAATACAGATAGCCTTTTTAAAGATTTAAGAAAAGAAAGTCAAATTAATGCCATTGATTTAGCCATAAATTTTGCTCGCTCGGTGAAGAATTATGTAGAAAATACAGATAATGATTTAGAAACTCGTGGAGAATGGTTGAGTAGATATAAAATAGAATGGCATCGTAAATATACTCTATCGTTTGCTTGTTTTATCCTTTTTTTCATAGGAGCCCCACTTGGAGCCATTATTAAAAAAGGAGGGTTGGGGATGCCAGTTGTGGTTTCCATGATATTCTTTTTGTTATATTATGTTATTTCGATTACAGGAGAAAAAATTGCTAGAGAAGGAGATATAACGCCTTTTGATGGAATGTGGGTGTCTTCTTTTATTTTGTTTCCGATAGGACTGTTTTTAACATATAAAGCGTCACGTGATTCTGTAATCCTCGATATTAGTGGCTATTTTGCTTTTTTTAAAAAGATATTAAGTGTTTTTAAAAAGAAAAAATAAATGAAGATTTTACAAATAAGCAATAAAATTCCTTATCCACCATCCGATGGAGGAGCCATAGCTATTCTGAGCTTGGCTTTAGGTATTGTAGATTTGGGGCATGAATTGACACTTTTATCAATGAATACTTTAAAACATCATTATAAAGTTGAAGATATTCCCAACGAATTTACAAGCAAAATTAGGTTCGTAACTGTTGATGTCCCTGCTAAAATATCACCTTTAGGATTACTTCAAAATTATTTATTTTCAGATAAACCTTACACCGCGACACGATTTATTTCCGAAGATTTTTCTTTAAGGTTGATAGAGCTATTTAAAGAAGATAAATATGATATTGTTCAACTCGAAGGACTTTATTTGGCGCCTTATATAGATTTGATACGTCAGTATTCCGATGCAAAGATAGTAATGCGGGCCCATAACGTAGAACACGAAATTTGGGAGCGGGTCAAAGAAAATACAAACCACCAACTCAAGAAGATTTATTTAAGAAATTTAAATAAGAAATTAAAGAAATTCGAACTATCATTTTTAAATGATTACGATTTGCTTTTACCCATCACGGCCAGAGATGGAGAACAATTCAGAAGTTTAGGTTATCAAAAAGATATTTACACTTTAGTAACAGGAATTGATACATCGAGATACAAACTTAAATCAGATTTATGCGAATATCCTAGTTTATTCCATTTGGGTTCTTTAGATTGGGAGCCTAACATAGAGGGATTAAGGTGGTTTTTGACAGAAGTTTGGCCAATGGTTTTGAAAAAACAAACTCATCTGAAATTTTATATTGCTGGCAGAAATGCCTCGGAATCAACAATTAAATATTTGCAATCTTTTAATAATGTGATATACGATGGTGAAGTTTCTGATGCAAATGCATATATGAATTCAAAATCTATTATGATTGTGCCTTTGCTTTCTGGTAGCGGCATGCGGATAAAGATTTTGGAAGGATTAGCACTTTCGAAAGTTATTGTATCAACAAGTATTGGTGTAGAAGGTATTTCGATAAAAGATGGATTAGAAATGATGATTGCTGATAGTCCTAAAATATTTGCAGAAAAGATTCTTTATTTAGTGCAGAATCCACGAAAATATAAGGCGATGTCTGTTGCAGCTCTAAATTTTATTCAAAAAGAATTTGATAATCATACAATAGTTGCAAAACTGATGAATAGGTACGAAAAATTAATCAACGAAAAATTATAAATATATCAATAATTATTAGTCTAACTTTTATTAATTGAGAAGAAAAAACTCTAGCTTTGTAGCAAAGATAAAAGCCTTTTTTTTGAATAAAAGGTAAATGATTATAGATGTATTAATATACGAAAAAGCACAATCAAATGTCAGAATTCCAATTAAATACAATAGATGAGGCAATCGCAGATCTCAAAGCTGGTAAGATTATTATTGTGGTCGACGATGAAGATCGAGAAAACGAAGGTGATTTTATTTGTGCTGCTGAAAAAATTACTCCAGAGATTGTAAATTTTATGGCCACACATGGTCGTGGATTAATTTGTACTTCAATTCCCGAAGAGACTTGTAAAAGGTTAGATTTGGAATTGATGGTAGGTAAAAACACAGCAACTCACGAAACTCCGTTTACTATTTCTGTGGATTTAATAGGACATGGCTGTACAACAGGAATTTCTGCCTACGACAGAGCAATGACAATTAAAGCAATTGTTAATAAAGATACTAAACCCGAAGATTTAGGTCGGCCAGGACATATATTCCCTTTAAAAGCAAAAGAGCGTGGGGTGTTACGTAGAGCGGGACATACCGAGGCGGGAGTAGATTTAACTAAACTAGCAGGTCTAGAACCAGGTGGCGTTTTAGTTGAAATAATGAATGAAGACGGAACGATGGCTCGTTTACCTCAATTGGTTAAGATTGCAGAACGATTTGGTCTTAAAATAGTTACTATTAAAGATTTAATTAGTTATAAATTACAAAGAGAGAGTCTTATTGTAGAAGGTGTTAAA
>JAMOQL010000114.1 GCA_027064025.1 Bacteroidales bacterium | reverse complement strand
AATTGCTTTCTATCTTCATATGTTTTATAATACAAAAAAGCCTCTTAATTTATTAATTAAGAGGCTTTCTAATCTTATTTTAGATATTGTTTTTTATAAATTCGACAGTTTATTTCTTTTTGTTAACTGCTTTAATATGTTGTTCTAGAGCCATGGTCATCGATGGTGCTTTGGGGTGAGGGGCTTTAATGTCTAATCGTAATCCTGCAGTTTCTACAGCTTTAGCAGTGGTAGGGCCAAAAGCAGCAATTTTTGTGTCTCCTTGTTCGAAATGAGGAAAGTTTTTTAATAGAGATTTAATTCCTGAAGGGCTAAAAAATACAAGTATATCGTATTTAATATCCGCTAAATCGGATAAATCACTTAAAACCGTTTTATACATAACTGCTTTAGTGTAGTTAAAACCTGCGTCATCTAGTTTCTTTGGGATAGACTGTTTATGAATATCCGATAAGGGTAATAGAAATTTCTCAGATTTATGTTTAGCACTAACTTTAATTAAATCGTCAAAGCGACCATTGCCATAGAAAATTTTTCTTTTTCTATAGACAATATATTTTTGCAAATAAAAAGCCGTAGCTTCAGAAACACAAAAGTATTTCATGTCGTCTGGCACGGTTAATCTTAGTTCTTCTGCTAATCTAAAGTAATGATCGATGGCTGTTCTGCTTGTGAAAAATACAGCGGTATGGTCTAAAAGATCAATTTTATCTTGTCTGAAATCGGCAACAGGAATTCCTTCCACATGGATGAATGAACGAAAATCTATGTCGAGATGATGTTTTTCTGCTAAATCAAAATAAGGTGATTTTTCAGTCTGAGGTTTGGGTTGTGAAACCAGAATACTTTTAACTTTTTTACTCATTTAAAGTCTCTTTAGTTCGTACCTTTAAATTATTTTAAAAATAAATAACAAGGGTGTAATTTCAAGGATGCAAAGATACAAAAACATATAGAAATATGAAATTCTATATTTGAAACTTATTTGTAATCCCCTAAACCACCTGAAAATAATGAATAAGGAGATGATTGTTAATGAGAGATATAGGATATAAGGTGCGATAATGGGGGATAAATATGGATAAATAACGACTAAAGGGAGTAGGGTAAGTCCTAAAATTCTATTAAAAAAGTAGATATTATATAAATATTCGTTGATTATTTCATAACTCTCAAAGACAAAGCTTAGTAACTTATTAAGAATAGTAAATAATACAATTGTGAAGAGTAATATTATGAAGATTTTACTAAATAAGAAAAAATGATTATTTGCACCTGTAAGGTTTCTTAATTCATGAATACTGTAAAAAATAACTAAAGACATATTAATATAAAATATAGTACTCAAAATAAAGCCTGTTCGTTGTGTTGTAGTATTTTGTTCTTTGTACATCTTGTAAAAAAACTGATAACTAAATAGAGATCGATAATATAGTTTGAGTTTCGAATTAAACTGCATTTTTGCAAAAGCAAATAAAAATAGTACAGAAAATAGAATTCCTATTAACCAAATCTCCCCACTTAAGGACTTATTAATTTTATCTGTAGTTTTTATTATTGGAGTTGCTGGAATTTCACGAGAAACCGAAATTTTGTTAGTAATAGTTGTCTTTGTGGGGGTATGATTATTTGTATCTTTTGATAGATAAGAAAGAGTTGTAGATTTAGTAATAATATTTGACTCTGAGGGAATTATTGTGTTTTCGTTGACGTTTAAAGCTGTATTATTGGTTTTTACAGAATCAATTATTACAGTGGAGTCGGCTTTTATTATATGGGTTTGTTTATTTAGGGAGCTTTGATACAGGTAAGAATTGATGTTAAAAATGGTTTTTTGTGGATTTTTAATATTTTTTAAAAAAGCAAAACTGTCTTTTTTAACAATGAGATTCGAATCGAAATATTTATAACTCTTTACAATTTTTTTATGTCGACGAAGTTTCTTTGTTTTAATTTCAACAATGGAGTCTAAACTATTGTTATTAAAGTCGGCGGACATGATAGATTGTTGTCCCATAAAACCGTGATCGTTTTGCTGAATAAACGATTGCTCTTTCTGAATGGAGTCCGGAGTTTGAGGTATTGGTGTAAAATCAATAAATAGATTCATGTGTTTTTATAAAGACTAGAATATTAAAAACACAAAATTAATGTAATTTTGCATAATATTGTAGTTCAGATTGATAATCACACTAAAATATATAATTTATTATGAATTCAGATATAAAACTTATACCAGATTATTTTCAAATTGATGATTTGCTAACTGATGAGCATAAATTAATCCGACAATCTGTTAGAAATTGGGTCGATACCCGATTGAAACCTGTTATTGATGATTATTCTCAAAGGCATGAATTTCCTGAATTTATGGTAAAGGAGTTGGGCGAACTTGGAGCTTTTGGTCCGTATATTCCTGAAGAATATGGTGGTGCTGGATTAGATCATATGTCTTATGGACTGATTATGCAAGAATTGGAGCGAGGTGATTCTGGAATTCGTTCTACAGCTTCGGTACAATCTTCCTTGGTGATGTATCCTATTCATGCTTTTGGTAGCGAAGAACAAAAAAAGAAATATTTACCAGGTTTGGCTAAGGGAGAATTTTTAGGGGCTTTTGGTTTGACAGAGCCCAATCATGGTTCCGACCCTGGGGCTATGGAAACTAAAATTGTTGATAAAGGAGATTATTATTTACTGAATGGAGCAAAGATGTGGATTACCAATTCTCCTATTGCAGAAATAGCAATAGTGTGGGCTAAAGATGAAATGGGAAAAGTGAGAGGATTGATAGTTGAGCGAGGAATGGAAGGCTTTACGACGCCTGAAACTCATAAAAAATGGTCGCTTCGAGCAAGTGTTACTGGAGAATTAGTTTTTGATAATGTAAAAATACCAAAAGAAAATATTTTACCTAACATTCAAGGGTTGAAAGGCCCTATGATGTGTTTAAATTCTGCGCGTTATGGAATTGCTTGGGGTGTGGTTGGTGCAGCAATAGATTGTTATAGTACTGCACTTCAGTATAGTATGGAACGTAAGCAGTTTAGTAAACCTATTGCATCTTTTCAACTTCAGCAAAAGAAATTAGCAGAGATGGTTACCGATATTACAAAGGCACAATTAATGGTTTGGCGCTTAGGTTCCTTGAGAAATGACGATCAAGCTTCACCTGCTCAAATATCTATGGCTAAACGAAATAATGTTGAAATGGCGCTACGTGTAGCTAGAGAATCGAGGCAGGTATTGGGAGCCATGGGTATTACTGGAGATTATCCTATTATGCGACATATGATGAATCTTGAATCTGTTGTTACTTACGAGGGTACACACGATGTTCATTTGTTAATCACAGGATTAGATATAACAGGAATAGCCGCATTTAAATAAAATCTATGAAAAAAACAGTATTAATTTCAATAGTATTTTTTTTATTGATTTCTTGTGTAGAAGTTAAATTTGAAGAACCACAACCACATGGTGTAAATGCGTTTAAGTCTATTCCTAAAAATTTCAGAGGTGTTTATTTATTAGGAGATAAAGATACTGTAAGAATTACAGCCAAGAATTTTACTTTTAAAAAAAAGAAGAATGGGAAGCCCGAATTACACGAGCTCTCGGATGTATTTGTGTTAAAAAAATGGCAAAATACTTATTTTTTTAATTTTAAGAATGAGGACGATGAAAACTGGTCTGTTATTTTTATATCGAAAAATAAAGAAAAGAAATTAATGCTTGGTTATTTAGCATATAGCGATAAAGATTCGGTTGAAATAGAAAAGTTGAGGGAAATTACAAGATTAATAACTATTAAGAATGAAAATGACGAGACAGAAGGATACTTAATCAAACCAAGCAAGAAAGAACTTAAGCAAATAATGAAAGCAATTTCGCTTAAAGAATTAGGAGAAATTAGAAAAATTGAAGAATAGATATTTATTTATATTGTTGATATTGGTTAACTTACTATCTTTTGCACAAGAAGATAGTTTGGGGATAACAAAGTATAGGCAAAGATTAACCATAATTCCTAATTATAAGTATACAGGGATGTTTCTGAAGATTTATGGTGAAAAAACGAGTATCCAATACAAGCCCAATAGTAGCCATTCGATTGGTTTGGAAGGTTCTTATAAGTGGTTAGGATTTGGCTTAGGCTATGGTATTTTTGATGATGCAAAAAATGAATTGGAAACAAAATTGGTTAATTATGATTTTCGTTTTGATTTTTTCTTTAGACGAATTCTGATTAATTCAAACTTTCAATATTTTAAAGGGTTCTCGATAAAAGATCCACCCAAAAACATTTCTCCAGAAAGAGAGGCAATGTTGACGCCTAATATGACCCTTAATAATATAGGTGTTAATGTTATTTATGCATTTAATCCAATTTTTTCTTTTAAAGCTATTTATAAAAATAGTGAGCGTTTAAATTATGGTAGGGGCTCGTTTTTGTCTGGTATCACGCAATATTATACAAGATTAAGCTCAAAAAGTAGTTTTTATCCAGACGAAGTTATTTCTGATTTAAAGATATATAACTATAGCAGTTACGGGAAATTTTATTCGGTATTCTTAGACTTTGGTTATCAGTATGTTTGGGCTCATAACAATTGGTATTTTGCTCCAATGATTATTGTAGGGGGAGGGACACAATATCAGAACTATATTTATAAAGAAACTATTCATAGACAAGAATTTAAGTTAGCTTATAAATATATCCTGAACATTCCAATTGGTTACAATGGCGAAACGTTTTTTTATGGTATTACTTTTAATTTTGACAATAATAGAATGCTTATTGAAAGAGCTCGAATGCAGTTAGAATTTAGTAGTTTAAAGATTTTTATAGGAATGCGTTTTTTATAGGTGGTTTATTCCAATTGTCGATAAAATTGTAACTTGTGTTTTGGTAATAATTCAGGGTGAATAATGGCAATAATATCTTCTAAGACTTGGTCGGGATTAACGGTGCCAAGTTCCCAAAATGAACTGGGAGAAGGAGCTTTGATAGTTTCGCCATTAGTGTATATAGATTTAGTTTTGTAGGATTCGAAGAGGGCGTACCTTTGGTCTGAATTATATAAATCGGCACGTGTAGAAAGACGGGAAGTGTTGAACCAAAAGTTTGCTTTTTTGGCCTTTTGGAAAACGGCCTCGAAACTAAGAGGACGGCTTCCTGTAGAACTATCATTTTCCCACAAATAATTTGCGTTAGCATCTTTATAAAACTGAGCAGCAAAACTTCTACCTCCTGCTATGTACCATGTGCCAGACATAGGTGTGCCATGAAAAACAGTCGGTTGGGTTATCGATTTCTGGGCAATGATTTTTAATGATAAATAATGATTCTCGATACTATCGAAAAGAGTGTTGGCTTGAATTTCTAAGTTATAAAATGCAGCCACAAATTTAATCCATTCGGCACGGGCTAAGGGAGATTGTTCTTGCCAATCCATAACAAATGCAATTGTTTTATTTTGTGCTAATAATTTTTTAAATTTGGGGTCTATCTTGTCCCATGCTGTTGCAAAAATAATATCTGAATGATTGAGGTATGTCTTTTCGACATTGAGAGTAGAGGCATCTCCAAGCTCAATAATTTTACCATCCTTGACTTGTTTTCTGATATAAGGATTGTAAATATATTTAGCATTGGCAACTGCTGTAATTTTTTTGATAATATTTAATTTATCAAACATTCCAATTTGTGTTCCGGATAGAACGGTGCTATTTTGAGGTGTGGAAAGAATAGAAAATTTATCTTTATTCTCACTCTCTATTTTCTCTTTGTAAAGATAATATTCCCAATATATATATTTAGTCCAAGGATTTAGAACACTAATTTTTTTATAATCTTTAAGATATTCAATCTTAAACCATTGTGCGTATTTAATTTGTAAACTATGCGTTGTTTTTGAAATTGGTTCTTTATTAATTTTTTGCTGTTGGCAAGCACTCAATACGAAAATAAGTATAAGAAAGTAAATGAACCTCATAGCTATATGTAGAATATGGGAAAAAAAAACAGAATCTATAAAAAGATTAAGAAACTAATAATAGATTCTGTTTTTTTTCTAAAATAGAACTCTTAAATTGTTTTTTTTGAAGCGTTCTCTTGGAGAGCTTTAACAGGTTCTAAGCCGTAAACATTACCCTGTTCTATAGCTTTAAGAACAGCTCCGCCACCAGTAAAAATATAATATTTAGGACTGTCTAAAGCCACAATATACAAACCTGGTAAAAGACGTTTTAGTTCTTGCATGGTATCGCCACCACCATATAGCTTTACAGCATCTTTATTCTGGTCAATTAATTCGTCGAGAGCAATTGTTCCTTGATTAAAATGAGGTGTGAAACCCATAACGGCATTTACAAAAATTGAATTAGCACTTAAGAAAACCTCTTTTATTTTCTCATTTTCGAAGGATTCTTTAGCTACATCGAGTACAAAATTTAATTCAGTACCTTCTTTTAATTCGTGAATATTATGAGTTCTATATTTTCCTTCGAAACATCCATCTAGAGTGTCCGATTCTATGATACAAGGGAGTTCGATTAATTTCTCTGGATATTTTTCTGCATATTTAACAAATTTTTTGGCCGTTTCCATATCTTCATCAGAAACTCCTTTTATTTTGATATTATATTTAGCACATAAATAGGCGTTGTAAATAACTCCACCAAGTACCAAATAATCGGCTTTATCAAGAAGTGCGTATAAAGAATTAATTTTAGTGTTAAATTTAGAACCCGCAACCACAGCAATAAATGGTGATTTTGGTTTAAATACACGATCTAAATTTTTAATTTCTTTTTGCATTAAGAAACCAGCGTACGATGGCAAGTATTTAGTTACCCCAACAGTAGAAGCGTGAGGTTGCCACGATCCAAAGGCATCGTTGACAAAGATATCGGCAAGTCCTGCTAATTGATTAGCAAACCTATCACCAAACTCATCTGCACGTTCTTCTCCATAAAACCATCTAGTATTTGGTAAATATATCCCATCGACTTGATTGTTTTTCAAATCTTTAATCATGTGATTTACAGAAGTTTCAAGTCCAAGATAACCGTCGTTTTCGTGTGTGAAAAATTCAGGAGTTTGGAAATTGATATGTAATTTTGTTTTAAGATAATCTAAAATAGGTTGAACCGATGTGTTATCATCGATTTCTATATCGCCAGTTTTTTTGTTCTTAGGTCTTCCAACATGGCTCATAAGGATTATTTTTCCACCTTTTGCTGCTATATAATATAATGTACCAATGGTTGCATCAATTCGATAAGGGTCGTGTATAATTCCTTTTTTTACTACATTGTGATCGACTCTAACAAGTACGACTTTATCTTTTAAATTTGCGTCTTGTAATAATGGAATACTATTATTCATTGTATTAATTTTTGATAAATATTTGTTATAACATTCTAAATTTATTCTCAAAAATAATAGATGTATATACTAGATATACAAGCGGATACAGAAAATACATCCTTATTGTATTGAGGACTTAGAATTAATTAAGTTCTTTTTGTAAATTTACGCAATAATTTTGGATAGATGCGTGTAGTATTTTTAATATTGATTTTTTTATTTTTTATTCCTTCCTATGCTAGTGTGAAATTATCTTCTACTCAGGGAGTAACCCTTATGAAAGATGGTGGAGGGAAATCGTTTAAAAAACGAAAATATAAAAGGAAACGTTTTAAGAGAGTCAGTAGAAAAAATATCTTTAGAAACGAATCTAAAGCTCCACATATAGACTTTGATATTAAAAGACGAACCAAAGGTAAAGCTATTTTGATGGCTGTTCTGACAGGACCCTTGGGGGGGCATCGTTTATATTTAGGAACAAAGCCTTATGTACCAATTGTTTATGCATTGACTTTGGGAGGAGGCTTCGGGTTGCTACCAACTGTTGATATTGTGGTGATTATATTATCAAAAGACCTAACTCAATATTATAATAATCCTAAAGTAATTATGTGGTAATCCAAATAACAATTTTATTGGTCACGGTTTAAGTTAAAACGATGCTATTTAGTGCATTTAGCTTCCAGTTTTTAAAAATATAATAAGGCTTAAAGATATTAGACTTTAGAAAAGAGTAAATAAGTTTAAAACGTAAATTCAAATTGAAAATACAACAACAGATTATATTTTTTTGTCTAAATTTTGGTATCTAAGGCCTTTTTTTATGAAAAAAGAATCTCATTCGTAGCCCAAATCTATGCACATGAAATGATTATTTTTAATGGTTTCTAAAATCTAATTTAATACCAATATTTAAAGATAAGGATTTTGTTGTTAGATTATATTCTGGTCCAGCAAAAACGAGTACGCCATTGTAAGTATCTCTAGTCGATTCTCCCAAGCAGTTTTCGAAACCGTACGGATTAAGTTCGTAGCCAAATATCATCCCAACATAAGAATTGTTGAGGTCTTTTCTGTATCGGGTATGAACCCATAAATAAGAAAATGGCTTAATGTGTAAGTCAGCATCTATGCGACCAAAATAATCGTAATTAAGGTAAAATCCCCAAGTCCCTCTTCTGTGCTTGGTTGTTTTGTCACCTCTAGCCGATTTTCTAATATGGTAGTATTTTACATAAATATTTCCGTTTAAGTAATTGTAAACTTGATTTGGATTAACTTCTTCTTCGAAAGGATTAATTTCTGTACTTAGAGCAAATCCTAAACGTATACAATTCCACATCCTAAATTCATTCATTCGAAGATTATCAAATTTTTCATGCATAAAATTCATATCGAAACCAAAATATTTTATTCCGACAACACTATCCTTAAAATAGATGGAATTAGTGAAATATGAATCGTGATTTTGCCCATCGCTATTGTACCTTCTTCTCCAAAATAAACTTTGTTCAAAATTAATATTGTCTAAATAATTATATTTTTCCATATTGTACGTAACAGTAGAGCTTTCAAAATTGGTAATAGACCTAATATTACATTGCGAAAATGAGTTAATAATACTTGATATTAGTATTACCAGTAAACCGATATTTCTTTTTGTAAACATTTTACAGTTTTCTTTTTTATCTATTGTATTCTACGTAATTTAGTAAGCATTAGTTTGCTGGTTTATGTGTTTAGGTAATATACATATGTGAATATCAATATGTTAATGTCTGTTTCTGACGAAAAATAAGTAAAAGCACTTAGGTTAATAATAGGAGTTACTTAAGGCTATTATTTTAGATATCTTGATTATATTAATTCATCAATTATTTTAACCCTGATTTTTTTTCTTATATCGAAATTAGCTTCTTATCTTTGTTGATTATCTTACAAAAATGGAGTTGATATGAAAATTAAGTATTTTATTATTGCACTGTTAGCAATTACTGTTTTTTCGTGTAAAACAAGTGATAAACAGAAGGCTACAAAAGAAGATGAAGGTACAACACTCAAGAATACTTTTGTTATTCATACGGATTTTGGCGACATGAAAGGTCGCTTATACGATGAAACCCCCTTGCATAGAGATAATTTTATTAAATTAGTCAATGCGGGTTTTTACGATTCTTTACTTTTCCACAGAGTCATTAAAAATTTTATGATTCAAGGTGGCGATCCAGATTCTAAAAATGCGGCAGCAGGTAAGCAGCTAGGAAATGGAGGACCAGGATATACTATTCCCGCAGAGTTTAATCCAAATTTGATTCATAAAAAAGGTGCTTTATGTGCCGCGCGAATGGGAGATAATGTTAATCCAAAAAAAGAATCTTCGGGCTCACAGTTTTATATTGTTCAAGGTGTAGTTTACGATTCGTTGAATTTAAAGGGCATGGAGCAAAAGTTGAAAGAACAAAAATCTTCACGTAGAGTTTACGATTATATTCAACTTCCAGAGAATCTTGCATTAAAGATGCAATTAGATTCTTTACGAATGAGTAAAAACAATCAAGCTTTACATACGGTTTGGGAGGATGTGAAAAAGAAATCTGCCGAATATTATAAAGGAGAAGGTTCCGAGGGGTTTACAAAATTGCAAAAAGAAACCTATTCTACAATTGGAGGGACACCACATTTAGATGGAGCATATACTGTTTTTGGAGAAATTTACCAGGGTTTAGATGTGATAGATTCAATAGCTAACGCTAAAGGAGATAGGTCTAATAGACCATTAAAAGATATTAAGTTTACCATTAAGATGATTAAATAATCGCATTGTTATGATTAGTAAAATTGAAAAATTATTAAATAAAGTTGATGCTTTTAAGGCTGAATCTTTAGATGAGATAGAAAAATTTAGAATTGAATTGTTGGGAAAAAAAGGAGAAGTAACAGTTTTATTTTCAGATTTCAAGGCAGTGCCGAATGAGTTAAAAAAAGAGGTTGGTCAGAAGATGAATCAACTTAAAAATACAGCAGCTGACAAAATTGAATTGTTGAAACAAGAGCTTTCGTCGAATAGAGAAGTGACTGTGGGTTCAGATTTAACTTTACCGGGAGAACCTAAAAATTTAGGGTCTCGTCATCCAATTTCTTTGGTTCGAAACGAAATATCTGAGATTTTTAAACGAATTGGGTTCGTTATCTCAGAAGGTCCTGAAATAGAGGATGATTGGCACGTTTTCTCGGCATTAAATTTCCCGGAGGAACATCCTGCCAGAGATATGCAAGATACATTCTTTATTGAGAAAAATCCAGATGTATTGTTACGTACACATACTTCTTCGGTACAAGTACGAGTAATGGACTATCAGAAACCTCCAATTAGAACTTTATCTCCAGGAAGGGTTTTTCGCAACGAGGCTATTTCTGCTCGAGCACATTGTATTTTTCATCAAGTGGAGGGATTATACGTTGATAAAGACGTTTCTTTTGCCGATTTAAAACAGACCTTATTATATTTTGCTAAAGAATTTTTTGGTGAAAAATCGGAAATTCGCCTGAGACCTTCTTATTTTCCTTTTACGGAACCTTCGGCAGAAGTTGATATTTCTTGTTCACTTTGTGGAGGAAAGGGATGTAATGTTTGTAAATATACGGGTTGGTTAGAGATATTAGGTTGTGGCATGGTCGATCCTAATGTTTTGGAAAGCAGTGGAATAGATTCTAAGGTTTATTCGGGTTATGCTTTTGGAATGGGTATTGAACGAATTGCGATGCTTAAATACGGTATTAAAGATTTACGAATGTTTTTCGAAAATGATAAACGATTTATGGACCAATTCTCAGGGAATTATTAGTTTCTAATTCACCATAAAAAAAGGCTTTTGAACTAATTCAAAAGCCTTTTTTATAATTTTTGCCTTATCTACCAAAAGCTTTTATAAGTAACATTTTGTGGTTGGTGATTTCCATATGCAACACCAACAGCCCTATAAGCTGCAATTCTTTCGCTTTCTTGAGCTTGATCTTTTAAGATATATTTCCATTCTCGTTTATCAATCTCTTTAACTTTCTTCTCAATTTTTTTCATTAATCCAGAAACTTTTCCAAAACAAGCAGCTTCAGGTTCTATAGAAGCTAATAGTGCTCCAGCTTCTTCTGCAGCGTCCATGTTTTGTGAAGCATTCCAAATGCCTTGAGCCTGTGTATATTTCATTTCACACTCTCTATCAATTTTTTCTTGATACATTGGAGCGATGGCATCCATACATTTGTCGTAACATTCTTTACAAACATCGGGTACAGACGTTAATTTGTATATAGCTTCATCGTATTTATTTTGTGAAGCTAAAGTTTTAGCGTCTTTAATAATGAAATCACATTTACTGTTATAATATTCAATGATTTTTTCTTTACCGTTTTCTACAAAAGCTTTAATTTCTGGATTACCTGGGTTTAATCGTTTGATAGCCGAAATATATGCCTTAGTTTCATTTGTACCAACGCCTTTTGCTTCGATAGATGTATTTGCAAAAACTGTACCTTCCCTACCATCTCCAATATAAAGTGTAAACTCAAGAGTTAATGCAGTCATTGGTGGTGCGGTAGCTGTTAAATCTTTGGTTAGTACTGTAACGTTGGGTGATAGAATAAATTGAGTAGAAAATCGACTTCCTCCAACACCATTTTTAGAAGTAATTTGGCTCATTTTATTTAATAGCATACGTTTTGCCGAAGAAGGTAATCCCTCAATTTGTGGAGAAACATATGCCCCAATAGAAACTCGTCCTAGATCGTCAAGTTTTCCTTTCTTATTTTGAGCGTTTACAGTTAATCCTGTAACAGCTATTAATAAGGCTATTGATAATATTTTAAAATTTTTCATCTTTTTATTTTTTTTATGACCCTTTCGGAATTATTCAAGTTAGGATTACTTTCCACCAAGATAAATAGTTGCTCTTCCTAATCCTTTAGTAACAACTTTATTTGGGATATTATAAGGTTCATTTTTTAAAAACTTGCTCAATTGCTTTGCAAAGCGTCTTGTATCCATAGCTCTTTGTTTGCCTTTCTTTTCATAGTATAATGGTATTCTAACTTGTTCGAACAACATCATGTTTTCGGTTGCATCAGTTGTGCTATATCTACCATTAACGGTATTGTCGCCCATCCAATCTTCAATAATTGTACCTAACTCATCATCATCGTCACCATATTCTGTTTCAAGATCGTTTTCCCAATCGTCCCATTTTTTGATACGAACGATTACTTCTCTACCGTTAGCAAATAAATCGTCGAAATGAGTTTGTAATGAAGCGGTGAAGTTATCCATGTGTGCTAATACAGCTTCTTCAAGTAAAACAGGTACTTCTGCAGAAAACGATGGAGCTCCTGTTCCAGATGCTGATGCAATTTGTTTATCTGTATATGAGTCTAAACCTTGCAAATTAAAGGTTACAGATTTTTTTGGGCCTGTTGTGTTTAATGTCCAAGTTAATTGAATAATAATATCAGCTTTAGCAACTTTTTTCAATTTATCAATAGGACTTTCGCTAGCTCCCATACCTGTTTCTTTTGAAGACATCATTGCATCCTCGGCGCTGTTAGACTCTAAAGATTTTAATACGGATTCCATATTCTTTAATGGGAAACCTCTATCAGCCATCATTCCATTTATTTTACTAATAACTAAAAGTAAATCTGAATTTTCTTGGAAAGCTTTTTTGTAATTTGGAATTTTCACTTTAGTTCCTTGGTTATCAAACTCCATCATGTAACCGTTTGTATTACACCAAACATCGCTTGGGACTACCATAAGCGTAGGCTTTTTTGCTTGCGAAAAAACCATATTTGCACTTAAGATAGCCACGAATATTAATAAAATTATTTTTTTCATTTTTTAATACTTTATAATTTGAATATTTAAAACACAAAGTGTTTATTTTAAAATTTTGTCGTTGATTAATTGCTGTTTAAGTTTTTGACGCAAAACACGAACTGTTACGCCATATGTGATTTGGTCCCCAGCTCTTAATTTTTTAAGATATTTACCATCTTGGTGCGAAGTAAATTGTGTGTATAAACCACCATCAGCAAAAAATTTAAACCAATAATCTTCATATTTTTCGTTAGCATTTACCTCAACAACAAGAGGTTTAGTGTTGCATTCTTGTTTGCCATCTCTAATTCCAACAAAAATTACGTCTCTTAACGCTTGTTTTTTGGCTTGTTCAACAGCGTCTGTTAAGTTTTTTCCAGTTCCCCATGCTTTTAGAGTTTGAGAACCGTCTAATTCAGTTCCCAAACATTCTGTTTTATGGGTATAGCTACCTGCAATTTTACTAGGAGGATTACATGATATTATCAACATTGACGATAATATGGTGCTAAATAGTATTACTCTTTTTATATTCA
>JAMOQL010000113.1 GCA_027064025.1 Bacteroidales bacterium | reverse complement strand
GGATAGTTCTCGTTTGGAGAATGAATTGCATCGGCTTCTAAACCAAAACCCATTAATACAGACTTAATGCCTAAAATACGTTCAAATTCCGAAATAATAGGAATAGACCCTCCAGAACGAACAGGAACTGGTCGAACGCCATATACTTCTTCGTATGCTTTATCTGCAGCAATGTAAGCCGGTAAATCGATGGGGCAAACATAACCTTGTCCACCGTGCAAATATTCAACTTTTACAGTAACCCCTTCTGGAGCAATACTTTTAAAATGTTTTTCAAATAAAACAGCAATCTTCTCATGTTCTTGATTTGGGACTAATCGAGTAGAAATTTTAGCATTCGCAGTAGATGGTAATACTGTTTTTGCTCCTTCTCCAGTATATCCTCCCCAAATTCCACAAACATCGAAAGCAGGACGAATGCCTGTTCTCTCGTTGGTCGAAAATCCTTTTTCTCCAGCTACCGAAGTTAACTCAATTGCCTCTTCGTATTCTTTTAAATCGAAAGGTGCTTTTGCCATCATAGCACGCTCTTCATCAGAAACTTCTATTACATCGTCATAAAAACCAGGAATAGTGATATGATTATTTTCGTCCAACATTGAGGCAATCATTTTTGAAAGTGCATTGATTGGATTCGCCACCGCACCACCAAATAAACCAGAGTGTAAATCGCGCGAAGGTCCTTTTACTTCCACTTCCCAATACGAAAGTCCACGCAAACCTGTTGTTATAGATGGCATCGTAGGAGAAATCATACCTGTATCGGATACTAAAATTACATCTCCAGTAAGCATTTCTTTATTATCTTCTAACCATTTTGGCATATTAGGAGAACCGACCTCTTCTTCACCTTCAATCATAAACTTAACATTTACTTTAAGCTGATTGGTTTTTACCAAATATTCGAATGCTTTTGCATGCATAAAGGCTTGTCCCTTATCGTCATCGGCTCCACGAGCCCATATTTTACCATCTTTGACAATTGGCTCAAAAGGATTTTCCTGCTCCCATAATTCAATAGGGTCAACTGGCATCACATCCATATGTCCATACACAATTACAGTAGGCAAAGCAGGATCAATCATTTTTTCACCATATGTAATAGGATTTCCTTCTGTTTCGTATACTTCAGCTTTATCGGCTCCAGCATCCATCAAAATCTTTTTCCACATTTCTGCTGCCCTATACATATCCGGCTTATTTTCTGCCAATGAACTAATAGAAGGGATTCTAATTAATTCAAATAATTCGTCAAGAAAACGTTGTTTATTGTCTTCGATGTATTGTTTTAAGTCTTTCATATTATTTATGCTAAATATTTATTTAATTGCTTTTTCTTTTTTACTGAGGCCAATAATTAAAGCTTTTTGTGCTTCAATTTCTTTTTTCTTTTGTTCTTGATCCTTTAAATTTTTCTCAATGGCTTTTTCGTTATCAATAATTTTTTGTTTATATTCTTCTATTTCATTAGTCATATTTTTTTGATCTGATAATAATTTTGTTTGGTCTTTATCCAACTTTGAAAAAATCTTTTCTTCTTCATTAATTTTATCTCTAATAGCCTCTTTACTTACATCTACAACAAAATCGTAAAGAATGGTTTCAAAGACTTTAAATTTTTCAGGATGAGCTGATTTAGATAAAAATGCACCTCCTAAATCAACAGCACATACTATTTCAACAACATTATCTGTTTTTGCATTAATTTTTGTATATATATCAACTGTATTATCAGACATCTTTTTAATTAAAACATCATCGGCAAAAATCTCAGATTTAACCTTAACTGAGGAGCAATACCTTTTAAGTAATTTTTTCCAGGACTTCTCTACGTGCTTTCGATCGGCTTCGAATACAGTTGCTTTTAAGACATCGACTTTTCCAACAGAAAAACTTTCGTTTCCTGATGTAATTTCTATTTTTTGTTGTCCAAAGGATAATACACTAACGACTACAAGTATAATTAGTAGATTAATTTTCATATTTTTCTGTGTTAATTAAATGAATAATAAATGAGTTTTCAAGATACGAAATTTGAGGAATATGAAAGCCTTAAATAATAAAAAATCAAAATTATTAACAAATTCCAAGTTAATTATTCTGTAATAATTCTTTGAGATTCTGATATACGAGATGCAAAGGGAAACCCATAACATTAAAATATGAGCCTTCTATTTTTTCTATTCCAATGTAGCCTATCCATTCTTGAATACCATAAGCACCTGCTTTATCAAACGGTTGATATTTATCAATATAATACTTAATTTCGGCTTGTTCAAGCCTCGAAAAAGTCACTTTAGTTTCTGCAAAAAAGAGTTTCTTTTCTTTTGTTGTACTTAATTGAACCCCAGTATAAACAGTATGTTCATTACCAGATAATTCCGAAATCATTTGATATGCCTCGGATCTGTTTTTAGGCTTATTTACTGCTTTCCCATTTAGCCAAACAATAGTATCAGCAGTAATCAGAATATCTTTTTCTGTTAGATTCTTCAGCATAACTTTTGCTTTTTCGCCTGCTAAATACATTGGAACCTCCTCTTTTTTTAATTGACTAGGAAAACTTTCGTCAATATCTGCTGTTTGAATAATAAAATCAATATCCAAACCTTTTATTAATTCTTGTCTTCGAGGCGATTGCGATGCTAGAATAACTCTTCT
>JAMOQL010000112.1 GCA_027064025.1 Bacteroidales bacterium | reverse complement strand
GAAATAATTATACTGCTAAATAAAAAAAAGCTACAACTCAAAATTATAAGAGTCATAGCTTAAACATAACAATAAACATTTTTTAGACTATGTATTTAAACATCTTCGGTTTGCATTAGAGCACCTACAGTTCTGAAAAGAAGTTTAATATCGCCAAAAAACGTATAGGTATTTGCGTAAGTATTGTCTAACTGTTTTCTTTCCTCGTTAGACATATCAGATTTCCCTCGCTTAGAAACTTGCCAAAGACCAGTAATCCCGGCAGGAGCTAGAAAGCGTTCCGAGTAACTATCCGAAGTTAATACTTCTGCTTCGTATAGTGGAATTGGTCTATTTCCTACAATAGACATATCACCCTTAAGAACATTGACTAATTGAGGCAGCTCATCAATACTTGTTTTACGTATAAAGCGACCAACTTTTGTAATTCTTGGGTCGTTTTTGATTTTAATAAACGCTTTTTCCTTTTTGTCTCGTTGTTTATTAATAAAATCTTTTTCAGATACGGATTCGTTATCACCAATTAATACTGTATCGTTTTTATCAATTTCTTTCGACTTATCGGTTACAGGTTTTTCTTCAGTCTCTTTAACACCATCGTTGTATTGATTAAGATGAGCAACTTCTTTTAGTCGTTGGTCAGCATCGACAAACATTGATCGAAATTTATAGAAATCAAAAATCTCATAACCCATTCCGACTCTTTTACTTGAATAAAAAACAGGTCCTTTAGATTCTAATTTTAGGGCTATTATTACTATTAAAAATAATGGAGATAACATCAATAAAACAACTGTTGCAAAAACGATATCAAAAAGCCGTTTTATTAATGGAATTTTTAAACTTTTCTTTTTGTCTGCAAATTTATTGAAGCTCACTTTTTTAGTTCGAAATTTTTTAAGGAATTTCAATCTCCGGTCTAAATCTTCAGCTTTAAAGGATTTCCCCATTATGTCATCAACTTTTTCGTTTAAGCCTTCTAGTATTTCTTTTTTAGAGGGTTTGTTTTTATTTATAATAATAAACGGAATTCCTCTAAAATAAATAGTAGATAATATCTGATTATGAAAATCAAGAGCGCTTATCCCTTTTACTGTATAGTCGAAAATAATAGCATCAATTATTCCTAGTTTTGCTATTAATTTAGATGCTAAATATGGACTTGTAGTTAGTTCAATTTCTATCCTATCAATTTTTTTTATTTCGTTTATAATTTCCTGATCGTTACCTATGTATATGAGTTTTTCGGACATGACTTATTTTTAAAAGGTTAATGATAAAAGCTTAAACATAAGTTTTATAATATTAATTTAGATAAATACTAACTTTTAATTTAAGCTCCTCAGGATTAAAAGGCTTAACAATGTAGTCATTAGTGCCCAATTTTAACATCTTTATTCTTTCTTCGCTACTCTCTAAACCCGAAAGCATAATTATTGGAATATCTTTGAAATATCCACTTGCTTTAACTTCTTTTACGAATTCTTCACCTCCCATAATTGGCATTTGAATATCGCAAATAATTAAATCAGGCATATTTCCCTCCTGTAACCATTCAAGAGCTTCTTGACCGTTTTCTTTTGATAATACACTACTGTCTTTACCTAATACCGCTTCCAAGATTTTCCTTACAGGAAGCGCATCTTCTATTACTAAAATATTTTTCATTGTAGATAATTTATTGTTAGTTATTTGTTGACTTTCAATCGATTAGAAATTGAGTTTTATTATAGAATCTCAATCTTTGACGAAACATCAGTTGTTATTACGATATAAGATTCATAAAGTTGCGTTTTATTACCTAGGTATTTATTGAAATTTCATAAAATAATTATTATTTAATAATGAAGGGAAGTTGCGGCTTGAATTTACGAATGAATAAAAGTTTTAATTTGTTTGAACTATTGCTTGCTTTTCTTTACTTTCGTATGTTTTAATAATAAGTAATATTTAGGTTGAAATTAATCAAATAGAAGAAGTGTTAACGCTTTGCTATTCAGCTATAAATATAAAAATTTATCAATCATGGAAGAAAATAAAGACATGATGAATTCTGATCAAGAGCAAGTTGCTAACGAGCAAAAGTTCGAGAATACTGAGTTACCTAAAATTGAGGTGAATGAAGAGGCTTCTACAGAAACATCAAAAGAGACAGAAAAGTCACAAGAAATTAATTTGGAAGTAGAATCGAATGATTCTGATAAAATTGATGAAGAAGTAGCAGCTTCTAACGAACCCACAAAAGAGGTTAAAGAAGAAGTCAAGACGGATGTTATTCCTGATTTTAATAAATTAACTATAGAAGAGTTAGTTGCTGAAACAAACAAAGTAGTTAATACTTATGAGTTTGGAAAAAGTAAAAAACTAATCGATATTATTAAAAATACGTTTTATAGTAAGCTAAACAAAGAACAAGAGGAACACAAGAAAAAGTTCTTGGATGATGGTGGAAAAATAGAAGAGTATACTCCACTTGTAAATTCTAATGAAGAAACGTTTAAAGAATTAATAAGGGTTTTTAAAATTAAACGAGCCGAATCTGTCTCTAAATTAGAACAAGTAAAAGAAGCGAATTATAAACAAAAACTTGAAATAATTGAGCAGATTACTCAATTAGTAAATTCTACAGAGCATTTTAATACAGTATATAATACTTTTAAAGAATTACAAGCTAAATGGAAGAATATTAAACAAATTCCATCTTCAAAAATTAAAGAGTTAAACTCTAAATATCATTTTGCCTTAAATCAATTTTATGATTATTTGAATATTAATAAGGAGTTACGTGAATTAGATTTAAAAAAGAATCAACAACAAAAGGAAACATTATGCCAGCGGGCTGAGGACTTAATCGATTCTAAGAATGCTAAAACAGCATTTGTAGAATTACAAGATTTACATCAACGTTGGAAAGATGTCGGTCCTGTTATCGACGAGTATAGAGAGGCTTTGTGGGAGAGGTTTAAAACAGCAACAAAAGCAATAAATGATAAATTTCAAGATTATCAAACGAAATTAAAGGAAGATAGAGAAGTTAATTTGGTAAAGAAAACAGAGGTTTGCGAAAAGGTTGAAGCTGTATTAAAAGAAGATTATACTACTCCTAAAGAATGGGATGAAAGCTCGAATATTGTTATTGAATTGCAAAAAGAGTGGCGTAAGATAGGAATGGTTCCCTCGAAGTATAACGATGATATTTATAGTAGATTTAAAAGCGTTTGTGATGCATTCTTTAAAAAGAAAAATGAATTCTTTAATGGCTTAAAATCTAAGCAAAAAGATAATTTAGATCTTAAAATAGTATTGATAGAAAAGGTAGAGGCATTTAAGGATAGTGAGGATTGGGTTGGAACTAGTAATAAAATAATTCAGATTCAGAAACAATGGAAGAATATTGGTCCTGTTCCAAGAAAGAAATCCGATGCGGTATGGAAAAGATTCCGTTCTGCCTGCGATATCTTTTTTAATAATAAAGATGCTCATTTTAAAGAAATTCATGGCGATGAAAAGGAAAATCTAGAAAAGAAGAACGAGTTGATTAAATTGATTGATGCCTATCAGCAAAAAGAAGATGGTAAAGAAAGTGTATTAGATTTAAAAACTTTTCAAGATCAATGGGCGGGAATAGGATTTGTTCCAATTAAAAATAAGAATGATGTTCAGGAACGATATAGAACGGCAATTAATAATCAGTTCGATGCATTAAATATTGATGTTAAAGAAAGAGATTTAGCTAGATTAAAAGTAAAATTAGATCAATATATTGAGTCGCCTAATGCACAAAAGTTAATTTTTGGAGAACGCAATAAATTGGTTACCAGAATTAAAAAAGTGGAAAGCGATATCCAACAACTTGAGAATAATATTGGATTCTTTTCTGCAGGTACAGCCAAAGGTTTACTAAAAGAATATGAGAATAAGATTGAAGTCAATAAAAAGAATTTGGAAGTCTTAAAAGGGAAAATTAAGCTTATCGACTCATATATAGAATAATTTTATTGAGATTCCCTGTATTAAGAAAAACAAACTATTCAATCACAAATAAATGAAAAAACAATTAATTATTATCATCATATTTTTGATGACTACCGCTCTGTTTGCACAGAATACAGGAGTATTAAAAGGATTTATTTACGATAAAGAGAATGGTGAAGCAGTTCTTTTTACTAATGTATATTTAAAGGGGACAAAATACGGAGCATCTACAGATGTTAATGGTTTTTTCTTTATTGACAAAGTTCCTGAAGGGACTTATACAGTTGAAGTCAGTTATTTAGGTTACGCAAAATTTAATAAAACCGTAACGATTAAAAAATCGAGAACAACAAAAATTAATATTCATTTGGAGAAATCTTCTCAGAAATTAGACGATGTTGTTATTTCAGCCAAAAGACAAGAAGCAAAAACAGAAATTAAAATGTCGGTTGTAAAACTATCTCCAAAGGAAATTACAGCATTGCCTAGTATGGGAAGTGAGCCGGATTTAGCTCAGGCAATACAAACATTGCCAGGAGTTGTTTTCACAGGAGATCAAGGAGGTCAGCTTTATATTAGAGGAGGTTCTCCAATTCAAAATAAGGTATTGTTAGACGGAATGACCATCTATCAACCCTTTCATTCAATTGGATTCTTTTCTGTTTTCGAAACCGATGTAATTAGTAATGCCGATATTTATACAGGAGGATTTAATGCACAGTATGGAGGTCGAATTTCTTCTATAATGGATATCTCGTTACGCGATGGTAACAAACAGAGAATGCGAGGGAAAGTTTCATTAAGTACTTTTGGAGCAAACTTTGTATTAGAGGGCCCTTTAAAAAAGATAACAGAAGCATCACCTAGTTCATTAACATACTTGCTTTATGCTAAAACGTCATATATGGAGCAGTCTTCCAAATATATATATCCTTATGTTAACGATGGTGTCGGATTACCATTTTCGTATAATGACTTATATGGTAAAATGACCTATGGCTCAGAGAATGGAAGTAAAGTCAGTGTTTTTGGATTTAATTTTTCCGATGATGTTAGATATAAATCGATATCTGATTACAGTTGGGATCAGTGGGGGATAGGAACTAGAATTGTAATTGTTCCAGAAAATGTTCCTACAATTATTTCTATTCGCTCATCATTCTCTAATTATGAAATTAACTTAGCTAATACCGATAATCAAAGAAGAAATTCACAAATTAATGGGTTCAATTTCGGATTAAATTTACACTATTTCCTAGGCGAAAATGAGTTAGATTATGGTGTAGAATTAATGGGTGGAAAAACAGATTTTAGCTTTACCAATTCTATAGGTCGAGGTATTTCACAAATAGAAAATACTACCGAAATTGGAGCTTATGTTAAACCCAAATTTATTTGGGGGAATTTTGTGATAGAGCCAGGAGTGAGACTTCATTACTATGCTTCGCTAGATAATTTTTCTTTCGAACCAAGACTAGGCATAAAATATAACATGACAGAAACAATTCGTTTAAAATTAGCAGGTGGGTTTTATTCACAAAACCTAATAGCAGCCACATCGGATAGAGATGTTGTAAATCTATTTTACGGGTTTTTATCAGGGCCCGATAATTTACTAAACGATTTTAAGGGAGAAGAATTGACTCATAAATTGCAAAAAGCAAAGCATTTAATTATTGGTACAGAAGTAGATTTAACCAGAGATTTAAACTTAAATGTGGAGGCTTACTATAAATCATTTGATCAGTTGACAAATATCAATAGAAACAAGATTTATGATGATAATATAGAAAATAAAGACGAACCCGATGAATTAAAATCTGATTACATAATTGAAGACGGAGCCGCTTATGGAGCAGATATGGTTTTAAATTACACCAAGAAAAATCTATCAATTTGGGCTGTCTATTCTTTAGGATATGTTAATAGAGATGATGGTAGTACTATTTATAGAACACACTTTGATAGAAGACATAATATTAATTTAATGACTAGCTATAAACTAGGTAAAGACAAATCTTGGGAATTAGGCTTACGTTGGAATTATGGTAGCGGTTTCCCTTTTACACCCGTCCAAGGCTATTACGAAATGTTAACTTTAAACAACAGTATCGACCCTCAGGTGGAAAGTGCTAATGGAAAACCAGAAACAATTTATGGAGAAATAAATTCGTACCAATTATCAGATTATCACAGATTAGATTTTTCTATAAAAAAGAAATTTGACTTCAAAAAAGCAGGTAAAATGACGATCTCATTTACTATTACAAATGTTTATAATCGTAAAAATATTTTTTATGTTGATACCTTTGAAAACGAAAAAATATATCAATTACCAGTTTTGCCAAGTATAGGACTTAGCTATAAATTTTAGTATTTATAGTAATATTATAAATAAATTAAATGAAAACAACAAAGTACATTTTTGTAACAGGAGGCGTTACCTCATCGCTTGGGAAAGGAATTATTTCAGCATCTTTAGCTAAATTATTACAAGCTAGAGGTTATTCGGTAACGATTCAAAAATTCGATCCATATATTAATGTCGATCCAGGAACACTAAACCCATACGAGCATGGAGAGTGTTTTGTAACAGAAGACGGTGCCGAAACTGACTTGGATTTAGGACATTATGAACGTTTTCTTAATGTTCCAACTTCGCAAGCCAATAATGTTACGACAGGTAGAATTTATCAATCTGTTATTAATAAAGAGCGAAAAGGAGATTATCTTGGAAAAACCGTTCAGATTATTCCTCATATTACAGACGAAATAAAACGAAGAATGAAATTGCTAGGTAAAACAGGTGATTTCGATGTTGTAATAACAGAAATTGGGGGAACGATTGGCGATATAGAATCCTTACCATATATTGAAACAGTACGACAAATAAAATGGGAATTGGGTTCCGATGCATTAGTAATACATTTAACATTAGTTCCGTTTTTAGCAGCTTCTGGAGAATTAAAGACTAAGCCTACTCAGCACTCCGTAAAGATGATGTTAGAAAATGGAGTACAGCCCGATGTTCTTGTTTTGCGTACAGAGCACCCATTAAATAATGATATTAAGAAAAAAGTTGCCTTATTTTGTAATGTAAGCGTCAGTTCAGTTATAGAATCTATTGATGTTCCTACGATTTACGAAGTCCCTTTAAAAATGAGGGAAGAAAAATTAGACGTAACAGTTCTCGAAAAGCTAAACTTACCTTTAAAAAATGAGCCCGCATTAAAGCCATGGACAGATTTTCTTGATACATTAAAACAGCCAGAAAATGAAGTTAATATTGCTTTGGTTGGTAAGTATGTAGAGTTGCACGATGCTTATAAATCTATAGCCGAATCGTTGCTACACGCAGGAGTCTCAAATAAATCTAAAGTCAATATTAAATGGATTCATTCAGAACCATTAACCGATGATAATATTGCTCAAGAGTTAGTGGGAATGTCAGGCATTTTAGTCGCTCCAGGTTTTGGACATAGAGGAATCGATGGTAAATTATTGGCTGTAAAATATGCAAGAGAAAATAATATTCCTTTCCTAGGAATCTGTTTAGGAATGCAATGTGCAGTTATCGAATATGCTAGAAATGTATTACATCTTAAAGACGCACATTCTTCAGAAATGAGTCGCCGTACTCCATACCCTGTTATTGATTTAATGGAAGAACAAAAAGAGATTTTTGATATGGGAGGCACCATGCGTTTAGGGTCTTATCCTTGTGGAATTATTAAAGGTTCAAATGCTTTTGATGCATATCAATCGGAAACAACTAACGAACGACATCGTCATAGATATGAGTTTAATAATAAATTCCTAAAAGATTTTGAAAACGCAGGAATGAAAGGTACGGGAATTAATCCAGATACAGATTTAGTGGAAATTGTCGAAATCCCAAAACACAAATGGTTTGTGGGAGTTCAGTTTCATCCAGAATATAAAAGTACGGTTTTAAATCCTCATCCTATTTTTGTTGGCTTTATCAAAGCCGCTCTAGGAAAGTAAAATATATTTAGGATAAAAAATAACTTATTTATTACCAGATTAAAATAAAAAATAGAGATGAATAAAGATTCAATAATCGGAATGTTATTAATAGGAAGCCTTTTTATAGGATACTTCTTTTATACGAAACCTACCGATGCAGAAATGGCTGAGATTCAGCGAAAGGAAAAGATCGAACGAGACTCTTTGGAGATGGTTCAACAAAAAGCAGAATTGGCTAGTAAAATTAATGCAGAAAACACAAAACGTATAGAACCTCTTCTTGTAGATTCAATAGTTGCAAATGACACCGTTGTGGTTGTTCAAAATAAGCAATTTGGTATTTTCTCTGCAGCGAGTGTTGGTCAAGAAAAATCAATAATACTTCAAAATGATTTAATTAAACTAACATTAAATTCCAAAGGAGCAGCACCAGAAGATGTTGAACTTAAAAAATATACTAATTTTAAAGAGAAACCGCTTCATTTATTTATTAAAGACTCCTCAAAATTTGTATTAAATTTCTTTGCGGAAAATCAGATGTTATCTACTGATAAGCTATATTTTAAACTTATTAGTGGTTCCGATAATAATGATGCGAGCTCAGAAGAAAAGAAAGTAACTCTACGTTTAGAAGCCTCAGCCGATAAGTATATAGATTACATTTACACTTTAAAACCTAATAGTTATGCTGTCGATTTCGATATTGTTGTTAACGGATTAGAGCAAGAATTAAAATCTAATCGAAATTATTTAACATTAGATTGGTCAATGTATGTCCCTCAGCAAGAGAAAGGTGCTAAAAATGAGGATATGTATTCTCAGATTTATTATAAATATTACCAAGACGAAACAGGTTATTTATCAAAAACAGGTTCTGCCGAAGAAGAACTAAAAACTAAGGTAAGATGGGTGGCTTTTAAAGACCAGTTTTTTTCATCTATTTTTATTGCTAAAGATTACTTTTCTAACGCTAATCTAAATAGTGAGTCTATTCACGAAAAAGTACCTGGTTTTATAAAAAAATATAATGCTTCTATAGGGATCCCTTTGAGTTCAGTTTCTAACCAAACTATTCCTTTTCAGTTTTACTTTGGACCAAACGATTTTAATACTTTAAAAGAATACAGTAAACTTAGCGATGATGGAAAAGACGATCTCAATTTAGATGTTATTATTGATTTGGGATGGACTATTTTTGGTTGGATAAACAGATATGTTATCATTGTTCTATTTCAGTTTTTAAGTAGCTTTATTTCAAATTATGGAATTATTATTTTAGTAATGACTATTATTATTAAACTGGTATTGTTCCCTTTGACATACAAATCGTATATGTCAACTGCTAAAATGAAGGTGCTTAAGCCCCAAATCGATGAAATAAACGCTAAGATTCCAAAAGATAAAACAATGGAACGTCAGCAAGCAACTATGGCTTTATACAAAAAAGCAGGCGTGAATCCTATGGGAGGATGTTTACCAATGGTATTGCAAATGCCAATATTATTTGCAATGTTCCGATTTTTCCCCGTCTCGATACAATTAAGGCACCAAAGCTTTCTTTGGGCAACAGATTTATCTACCTATGATTCAATTTATGATTTACCATTCAATATACCATTTTATGGTGATCACGTAAGTTTATTTACATTGTTGATGACGGCTTCAACAATCCTTTATACCAAGATGCAGAACTCAATGAATCCACAGAACAATGCTATGCCAGGAATGCAAACCATGATGTATTTTATGCCTATTATGTTCTTGTTTTTCTTGAATAGTTATGCGTCAGGTTTAAGTTATTACTATTTTGTTGCCAATATATTTACCTTCTCTCAAATGTTCTTGATTAAGTACTTTGTTGATGATAAAAAAGTATTAGCAAAATTGGAAGCTTCCAAAAAGAAACCAGCAAAGAAAAAATCTGGTTTCCAAGCAAGATTAGAAGAAATGGCTAAACAGAAACAACAGCAAGCTAAAAAAAAATAAACTGAATATACAAATCTAAAGAAGGAGAAAATTGAGAGATAAAACTTTCACCTTTCTCCTTTTATTTTAATCACAAAAGTATGAGCAATTTTATTAAAGAGTTACAGTGGAGAGGTATGGTTCACGATATGATGCCTGGATTAGAAGAAATATTAGAAAAAGAAATGGTTTCTGGCTATGTAGGAATCGATCCAACTGCAGATTCACTCCATATTGGTCATTTAGTTTCTGTTATGATGCTAAAGCATTTACAAATAGCGGGTCATAAACCTATTGCTTTAGTTGGAGGCGCAACAGGGATGATTGGTGACCCCTCGGGTAAATCGGAAGAACGAAACCTTTTAGATGAAACCACGCTCAGACACAATGAGAATGGATTGAAGAAACAACTTGCTCGATTCTTAGATTTCGATGAAAAAGTTAAAAATAACGCTGAACTTGTTAATAATTACGATTGGATGAAAAACTTTTCATTCCTCGAATTTATTCGTGATGTGGGTAAGCATATCACCGTTAATTATATGATGTCTAAGGAGTCTGTAAAAAAACGTTTGGGTGCCGATTCAAAAATGGGAATGTCTTTTACTGAATTTACTTATCAGTTAGTTCAAGGAAATGATTTTTTAGAACTTTATAAATCGTACAATTGTAAATTGCAAATGGGAGGTGCCGATCAGTGGGGAAATATAACTACAGGGACAGAACTGATACGTAGAAAAACGGGTGGGCAAGCCTTTGCGGTTACTTGTCCATTAATTACAAAAGCCGATGGTAAGAAGTTTGGGAAAACAGAATCTGGAAATATTTGGCTAGACCCTGAAAAAACATCTCCTTATACCTTTTATCAATTTTGGTTAAATGTTTCGGACGAAGATGCAGAGAAATATATCAAGATTTTTACACTTTTAAATGAGCAAGAAATAAATGAGCTTATAATTAAGCATACAGAAGAGCCTCATTTACGACTATTGCAAAAAACTTTAGCCAAAGAAGTTACTATTATGGTGCACTCTGAAGACGATTACGAAATGGCTATAGAAGCTTCAACTATTTTGTTTGGAAAGGCTACAGCTGATTCGTTGACCAAATTAAACGAGAAAACATTTTTAGCTGTTTTCGATGGTGTACCAACTTTTGAGCTACCAAAAATATGTATTGAGAAGGGGATTAACATTATAGATCTTTTAGCCGAAGAAACTAAAATATTTGTATCGAAAGGTGAATTGAGAAGGTTAATGAAGGATAATGGATTAAGTATCAATAAGGAAAAACTAAATGATATGGAAGCTGTTATCGATACAAAATATCTTATTAACGATAAGTATATTCTTGTTCAAAAAGGAAAGAAAAAATATTTCTTAATTGTATTAGTTTAGAAATTTTTCTGTTGAATATGATAAATAAGGAGGTTGCTCAATTTGAGTAGCCTCTTTTCTTTGTGACTAATTTATTATTGTTGGCTTAATAGACAAAATGGTTGCTAAAACATTCTGTATCTATTGATATTCCTATCTTTGCACTAAATGAAAGCTTATGAATAAAAAAAGTGCATTTATTGTGGCAATTCAATAACGAAGAAATATGGTGTTCGAAATAATAAACAACACTATAAATGTTTAGCCTGTAATTGTTTTTTTACAGGAGGAATTTACTGAATCCTGAAATTATTTGGAAAAATTATACCAAAGGAAAGTAGACTTATCAGCAATTAGCAGATAAATATGCTTGCTCAAAGCGAACCATTCAGCGAAAGATAGACTTACATACGTTGGATATTCCTATTAAACAAGTTAGAGATATAATTGTTTTAATGGATACAACTTACTGGGGTAGTAAATTTGGTGTTACACCAATTTAATTTCAAACTTGCCGATATATTTGTATCTTTGCATTATGGGAAAAAGAGCAATTATACCAATAAAAGAAAATTTAGAAGAACTCGAACTTCTGTATAAGAAAACAAGAAATTACAAATCTAAACTTCGAATAAAAAGCTTGATACTAACTAAGACCAACAAATTTAAGACAAAAGTTGAATTATCAAATCATTTAGGTATTGGTCTAAGAACTTTATTTGATTGGACAAAAAAATATCAAGAAGAAGGTATAGAAGTTATGATAAATAGCACAAGTGGAGGTAAGCATCATTTAGTTATTTCTTCTGAAATAAAGGAAAGTTTAAACCAGAAGTTAAATAACAGTAAAGAACCCTTACAAGGATATAACGATGCAGTTTTATGGGTGAAAAGCAAACATAATATAGATATAAATTATCACACTCTTCGTTCTTTTATGATTGTTAATTTTGGGACGAAATTAAAACAACCAAGAAAGTCTCATTATAAAAAAGATGAGCAAGCCTTTGAAACTTTAAAAAAAACTTCCTGAACTTCTAAAAACAATCATTCAACAGAATAAAGATAAGTTTAAGCACTTTAATTTATACTTCCAAGATGAAAGTCGGTTTGGATTAAAAACACATATTGGCAGATGCTTAACAGCAAGAGGTGTAAAACCGATTGTAAAATACCAACACGCCTTTAAAAATACATATCTTTATGGTAGTTTTTCTCCAATAAATGGAGATGCTTTTGTTTATGAAATTGAAGGAACTACAAGTGAAATATTTTACTCTTATATTCTCGAATTCTCTAAATATAACCCAAATGAACTGAAAATAATAATAATTGATAATGCAGGATTTCATTCATTATCTAAATATAAAATTCCTGAAAATATTGTATTTATAAGAATCCCGCCATATTCTCCAGAATTAAACCATTCTGAAAAAATATGGGCATATATTAAACAATATTATAAAAATAAGGTATTTGAAAAATTAGAAAATGTTAAAATATGGTTACACAATTTTATTGTAAATAAACTTACAACCGCAAAAATTCTTAGTATTAATAACATTTTCTTTTACTACTTTTTTAACTCGTTTCTCAAGAGTTATGCAATTTGGGCAACCTGTGCCTAAAATTTTAATTTCCATAATTTTATTTTTTTAATTGCGCAGATTATCGCAGATAAACGCAGATATTTTACTGCAATTATCATAATAATCTGCTGAAAATTCTACAAAATCAAGTTAAACAAATAACCCGATATAATTATACATACTGTTACTGTGCCAAAAAATATGGCTATTAATTTCCATGTCATTACTTTTTTCAAAAGCATTGCTTCCGGTAACGATAAGCCAACAACACCCATCATAAAGGCAATGGCTGTTCCCAAAGGAATACCTTTTGTAACCAAAACCTGAACAACAGGTAAAATTCCTGATGCGTTGGAATACATTGGTACTGCTAATATTGTTGAAATTGGTACAGCAAAAAAGTTATCTTTACTCATATATTTTTCAAAAAAACCTTCTGGAATATAACCGTGCATTAATCCGCCAACGGCAATTCCTATAAGTAAATATGGTAAAATACCTTTGATTATTTTTAATGCTTCGTGCCAAATCATTGGAAGTCGTTTGCTAAAACTTTGCTTATCTGCCACAAAAACATCTTGTTCTTTTTGTGCTTTTGCCAAGATTTCTTTTACCCAGGGACTTAAATATCTTTCTAACTTAAAAGTTTGTAAAATCATTCCAGAAATTGTGCCTAACAAAACACCACTAACAACATAAATAGCAGTAGTTTTAACTCCAAAAAGCCCAATAAACAATCCAATTGCAACCTCGTTTACCAATGGCGATGTTATCAGAAACGCAAAGGTTACTCCAAGAGGAATGCCACCACTTACAAAGCCAATAAATAATGGCACCGACGAACAAGAACAAAATGGTGTAACTGTTCCGAAAAGTGATGCCATTAAGTATTCTAAGCCATAAAGTTTTTTGCGTGACAAATAATTTTGTACTTTATCTATTGGAAAATATGAGTTAATAATTCCAATAAAGAAGATAATTACAAATAGC
>JAMOQL010000111.1 GCA_027064025.1 Bacteroidales bacterium | reverse complement strand
AAAAACGCCTAAGCTAATGCTAATAACCGCATTTAATAGTGCGTAGGCTGGCATTCCCAACTTAAATAATTCGTAAGTTTCGTAACTAAAAGTAGAAAAGGTACTAAATCCTCCGCAGAGTCCTGTAACCAAAAAAAGTTTCCACCCTATTTCCATAGCTTGCTTCTCGTGAATAAAATAGATTAAGAATGCCAAAAGTAAACTAGCCAATAAATTTGCAATTAGTGTTCCCTTTACATTAATGTGTGTAAAGTTAGAGGTTACTACTTTAGAGATTAAATATCTTAACACACTTCCGATTCCTCCTCCAAGAAATACATATAATATATTATTCATATTTTATAAAAAAATCATAAGTAAAAAAGACAGAATAGACGATGTGCCCCAAGCCCACGCTACCTGAGGTAAATCGTGTTCGTTTAACCAAAGTCTTGCCGATGCTATTACGGCTGTCAGAATTAAGACCAAAGATACTAATAAATGTAAGCCTATTTCCATTCGTACAGAAATTGAAATCAGCACACCAACTAAAGTTCCCCAAGCCACCATATGCAAACTTAATTTATAATACAATGAAACTATCATAGAAAACGCTGCGGAAACAACTATCACTCCAAAAAAATTAACAATAAGACTAGGATATTGTAAATATCTGAAAACCAAAAAACTTACTGCATAACTTATTAAGTTAATAACCAATGGCAAAGGTCTTTCTTGACGGTTAGATAATTCTAAAGATGTTATTTTTTTGCGCCAAAACAAGAAATAAATAACACCTACAGGAATTAAGATAGTAAATTGCACTATCACCATTATTGAAAACCAGAAAACATCTTTTGGTAAATATACAGCGTATCCTGTCAACGAATACAAAAGAAGAAATCCAATTAATGGGATAAAAGTAGGGTGGAAAATACTCGAAATAATCAACGATAATATACGCATTAATTTATTGTTTATTTTATGAATACTCTACTTATTTTACTTGAGCTATTGTTTGTAAAACTAAAGCCTTTTGCGTTATAAAAAAAGCAGTCTGATCTGGAACTTTGAATTGATTATTTTTTAACAACAAACCATTTACTTTTAACTGATAGGTTTGATTTTGCTGTAATACAAACACAAATAGTCCCTCTTTGTTAGCTTTATACTTACCAATAATTTGTCCACTAGTAGAAAGAACTTTTATAGATTTATTTTTAATAATCTGCCCATCGGTAGTTCGTAAATATCCCTTAATAATGGTATTATTGCGTTCGGGTAGTGACATTAGATTCATCTGATAAATATCGTAAGCTCCAAAGCCATCTTTCTTATTGGCAGAATAGTATGCTCGCTTGTCGTCTGCCGAGAAAACAGCAAACATATCGTCGGATGTTGTATTGATAGGATAGCCCATGTTTTTAGGCTTCGACCAGATACTATCTCCAATTAAATCACAATAAAAGATATCGTAGCCGCCCATACTTTTATGTCCTTTAGAACTAAAAAATAATTTTTGACCATCGGGATGAATAAAAACACCATCTTCATCAAATTCTGTATTAATATTATTCCCAAGGTTCTGTGGATAAGCCCAATCTCCATTAGGTAATTTATAGCTCACATAAATATCCTTTCCACCTTCGCCGTCTTTAATATCGCTCACAAAATAAAGTGCTTGCCCGTCGTGCGAAAAAGCAGCATGTGTTTCGTTGGCATTCGAATTTATATTCTGAGACATTTTCTTTGCTTTGGTCCAGCCCAAAGAATCTTTGGTAGAAATATACAAGTTTCCAATGCCATAATCATCTCTATAAATAATTAATGATTCTCCATCGGCCGATAAGGCTACACAAGCATCATGACGATCCGTATTGATAGCTTCTCCCATATTCTGAGCAGCTGTCCATTCGCCATTTTGTTTGTACGAAATATAAACATCTTCGTAATATTTCCCTTCATCATTTTTCAAACCTCCAGTACTTCCTTTTCGTCTCGATGTAAATACCATCACGGTTTCGTCTGCATTTACTAATGCGGTATAATCGTCTTGTTTAGAATTAATTTTTAAGCTCAACAAGTCAATTTTTATTTTTATAGGCATCAGCATCAAGTTTTTAGCATTCTTTGCATTCTGTTTTAGCAAATCTAATTTTTCCTGAATTTGTTGATTATCTCCTTCCTTTTGATATTCGTTGGCAATAGAAATAACTTGATCTAACTGATAATTTAGCAAATAAGATTTTGCTAAATCGTAGTAGGCTGCCTGCGGTGCTGCCATGTTTTTATAATTATTTTTATATTCTTTGCTTATATGCGCTTTAGCTTTTTCTAAGTACGGAATAGCCTTAACTTTATCGTAAGTTTGATTCAAATAGCACTTACCTATTAAGTAATCCAGATTATAATTTTCTGGATTATTGCTTTTTAAAGAATCCAAAATGGAAAGTGCCTCTTGATAAGCGTCTAAAGACATCAGTCTTTTTGCTTTGTTAAAGTTGATAACATTTCCTATTTGGGCTTGTGCAAAAATAATACTGAGTAATAAAAGAACTGTGGTTAATTTTTTCATCTGTAATATTTTAGTTTTTCATAAAAGGTTAAAGGTATTAAAAAATAATAATCTGAGTTTGATATAAAGAGAAAATCCTTATTAAACTCAATTAATAATCAGATATCATTAATTACGAACTGTAAATTCTTTTACTGTAGATTCAATTTTTCTGTGATACTTTTTGTCAAAACTAAAAACAGTAAGTGTCAATTGATACGATGTTTGAGTTTCTTCTTTTAAATCGACAACTGCTTTATACGCAGAATGAATCCATGGCAATCTCTCTGTAAATTGGATTAACGATTCAATGTCTTTATCGTAGTTTTCGACTTTTGGAAGATCTATTTCGAAAGTAAAACCATTTACTTTATCGCTAACTTGCTGAACCATCTTGGTTTTATTGGAAAGATAACTGTATGGGATATAAATAGTATTTCCCTCGCTATTTTTAAGCTGAATCTGAGTTTTGCGTAAAGCGGAGATTCTACCTTGAGTATTATCTATTGAAATTTGGTCACCAATTCTCAATTCGCCAGAAGATTTTATTAGTAAGCCCACTAAATAATCTTTAAAAAAATATTGAGTTAGAAAGAAAACTAATAGTAATAACACCAACAATAGAACGCTAGCAACAAGCAAATTTCTGGATAAGGAGTAACTTACAAAAGTTATCAGAACCAATACAATAACAAGTAATTCGCTAATATAAATCCATTTTTTAAATTTATTTTTAAACTTATGACTATTAATTGCTCCTTTAAAAAAAATAGGTAAATAACTTTTTAAAAATGAAAAAAACAATATTAAAACTGTTGTTACAACAATCAGAAATAATATGGACGATATGGAAAAATGATTAACAAACATTTTATAGCATTCCTTTTTGACTTAAAAAATTAGATACATAATACTTAGTATAGCTATTTTGTTGATAGTGTGATTTATGTTTTACAATTAATCCCGAGCGCTCCAAATACTTAATTTTCTGTTTAACGTCTTCAAAATCTTCTTTTATTAGATAAGCTAAACCTTCAATAGTGAGCCGCTTATAAATTATAAATTGTTTTAAAATAATTTTACTATCTATATCCAAACTATCTAGCTTAGTCACTTCTATTTGTGGCAAACTTATTTCTATTATATTATCTGTGAATTTATTAATAGATGTTAGCCAAAGTTTTAACGATGCGTCGATATTACCATTTGTAATTCTATGAATTTTATTAAAGAGTCGAGCTAATTTTAAATCGCTCAATTCCATAAATAATTTATTATTCATTTTTAGTTTTAAACCACTGGTATTATGCCTAGTCAATACAATTTCTTTTAAGACCCGAGAATCGAGATTCCCTAATCTTATGATATCCAAAAATAAATCGGAATACTTGGTTGAGATAAATATTTGTTTAAAACTTAACTCGTGCATATTGAGTATAAAAACAAGTTGTTTTAGATTCTTATCGACTAATTGTTTTAAATATTCTGTAAGTGTTTGGTCTTGATAAGGGGATGCCCACAACTCAAAATTATCTATAATAATAACACTATTTTTTTCTAACCCAGATAAAATTTCTTCTATTGTTCCAGATTGATCCGTTGCCTTTTGGAAAGCTTTAGTCAAATCGTTCATGGTAGCTTTTTGTCCATAATTTGGACTGATGTTATAGACTTTTGGAGCTGAGCTAATACTAGCAATATAATAGGAAAAGAACGATTTGCCAACGCCATCGGCTCCAATAACAGCAATGGCACCTTTATAACCAGATTGATAGCGTTCAAAAGCAGCTTGCGCCTGCTTTAGTTCTTGCTCTCTCCCCACCCAAAAATCTTTATATTGAATATTGCTACTCCTAAATAATTGCTTATAGTAAAATGGCAATTGCTCTATCACCGTTTTGTTGGGACTGAGACAATATGTAAAATCTAATAATTGCTTTACAGGACTCTGAATCTCGTGGGACTGTTCTATTTGTTTTCTAAAAACTAATGCTTTGCTCTTGGAATAAATCAAATTGGCTTGTTGTGTTTTAAGATATAGTTTCCAATCATTAATTATTACTTTAATCTTTTCGAATCGATTTAATTTCTTTTGTTGATGAATATATTGTTTCAGGTTCGAAGCTGTTTTTACAAACGTATAATACGAAAGAAGCTGACTAATTTCATTATACAAACTTTCTGCATCGAGCTCAATTTCACAGACTAATTTTCTAAGCACAAAAAGTTCTTCTTCAATTTTTGCTTTTGCATTTTCGATAGCTACATTTTTTGGATTAGATTTGCCATCTTGCTCTTGATGATCTCGTGTAAAATTAATAAGACGTCTTGCATCGTTAAGAGCAGAAATGCTTTTAGAAATCTGAGGACTCATATTTTCGAGTCCGTTAATTAATGGAGCTTCTATTTTGTTTTTTATAAGATAATCTATCAATTGCTTTGCTGAAATCTCACTCGATTCCAAGTTCGAAAACTGTAAGTCTTCAAAGTCATTTAATTTTTCAGACTCAAAAATTTCTACTTGTTCTGGGAAATTTGCAAAAGTTCGATTTAAGGCTCTATAACTTTCTTCGAATAAATTTGAGAGATCGTTAGTAATATCAATTGCGCTAGTTTCGTTGTCAAGATCATTTTTAAAATCAATATCTTGTTTTAAATAATTTTCATACTTATCAATGAGCTGTTTTTGAAGTTTTAACTTGCTATCTTCTGCCAATTTATATATTACCGATTTAATCCTAGTTTTTAACGAGAGTAATCTTATTTCGGTTATGGATGCGTTATAAATTAATCGCTGATTTCTATACCAAGCAGTAGGGATTTCGGCAAAGACCGCTGTTAATTTTTTCTTTTTTGGACGTTCTTCATCGTCTTGGATTAAAAATGAATTAGGATGTACTTGGTCTAGTACGCCTGATACCAGATTACATTCTTTTCCTATTTGATTATAATATTCAACTGATAAGCCACTAAATATCTCGTTATTAAACTTCTTAATTTTAGAAAATTCTTTATTTATTTCGTTCTCCAAATCACTTAATTTATCGATATTCTCAAGTGTTTTAATACCATCAATTAATCCCAACAAACGGCTATCGATAGTTTTAGCCAATTTTAAGAGTTCTATAGCAAACTGTACTTGCAACAAACCAAAATGTTTGAAATAATCTAATAGGAAAGGTTCAAAATTAGGGACCCACTTCTCTTCAATTATTTTTCTAAATGCCAGATTGTATTTTACAGAATCTTTTGTCCAAATTCTTTTCCATTTTTTGTACCTTTTTTGTGCATTAGTATCGCTATCACTTGGTAAAAGATTGGATTTATTGTATTGTACACGGATATGCTGTGGTACTTCTGCAAAGATATTTTTTGAGCTTTCAATAAATTTGGGGAAATGAGCTTTGAAAATATACGCTTGCTCTTTTATTTGCTCTTTCTTATAGATTTCTATAGCTTTATTTAACCGAATCAACAAACTGCTTCGATTTCGGCTAATCAATCGTTCTATGCGATTTAGTTCCAGTTTTTGGTTTGCTGTTTCGATTGTTTTAACAGCTTGCAAATAATCTTGTTCTAATTTATTTATTAAAAACAAATTATCGTCTGCAATTTGTTGATAAAAGACAGATATATGTGTTTTGAAACCTTGACTTAATTTATTATGCACCTGTCTTAATTCGTGAGCAACTGACAAATTCTTAGGCCAAACCAACTCTATACTTGCTTCCGATTTTTTATTAATAGCTTGAATCTGCTCATTATTGTATGCTTCGTCGGAAACTCCCAAATGTAAATCTTTAAATAACGTCGATGCTTTTACTAAAATTACTGAGCCAATATTATACATCAAGTCGTTGACACTCTTTACAAATTCTAATTCTTTACCCTCTTCAATTTCTGGAATGCCAAGAAATACTAAATCACTTTTACGCGATTCGGCTTTCATAATATCATAAAAAGGTTTTTGTTCTACCTCGTTATTAATAATCTTCAATTCAGCATCTATTCTAACATTTTCTAAATAGTCTTCGGCACGTTTACGAATCATCTCCATTTTATGATTCTCATAATTCACAATCAGCAAACGAATTTGTGCTTGATTCCAATCTTCGGAGTTAGATAAAAATTTTATGAGTGTTAACGATAAATTTCCATGACTCCCAGAGCCTCGCCACCAAATATCTATTTTTTGCTTTTTACCAAAACCATTAGCTTTATCGTAATCCATTAATAGGATATTTAGATCTAAATGGCTAACATTTTTTAGCATCTGAACAAAACGCTTTGGGTTACTCGTTTCTCGTCCCCAACCCATGAGAATAGTATTGGGTTCAACTCCCGAAAAACCATAGGTTTGCGAAACCATTTCTATGCCTTGATAAATATCGTTACAGGATTGCCTACGAGTAAAAACACCTTTATCTTCGTCTTCTTTTACAGCTTGCTCATATTTTGTAAATAGGACTTTTGAATCTTTTTTCTCTATCAAATCAAAATTAGAAAGAATTCCATATTTTCCTATTAAAGATTTCCCAAACTCTAGAAGATATACTCTCTTATCGCTGCTTCCACTAAAGAGTAAAATATTGGGTTTCCAGTTGCGTTCTTCAATCTTGTTTCCCTCCATACTTGCCAAAACTCTGCGAATAATAGATGCCCAAACTGACTGCCAAACATCGCCACTTTCCGATTTTATCTCTCGTCTTTTCAAGATGAAATATAATAATCCCATTACTAATAGCGAAACCAACATAGATACCATATCCATTTTAAACATAATGGCAAATGATGCTATAAAGCCAACTATTCCAAAAGCAATGTGTATTTTGAAGGAAGGACGAAAATCGCTACTCGACCATTTTTCTAAAACATAAGAAAGATTAATAAATCCATAAGACGCTAAATAAAACATAGAAACAACACCGGCAATAACATTTAATTGCCCTATTAAAATACCGCCCTCGGCAATTGCAAAAATCAACAACAAAGCATTTCGTGGTTCGTTACTTTCGCCATAACCTTTACCAAATATCTTTGGAGCCATACGGTCTTTCGAAATGGCTTGTAAAATTCTTGGCCCTCCCAATATACCACCCAAGGCCGACGAGAGCGTTGCTCCCCAAACTCCGGCAATAACAAGAGGTCCAAGCCAAGCAATTTTAGTTAAAATATTATAATCGCCAATTAAATCTTTTTTTGGGATAAAATAAGCCATTCCAATAGCTAATAATACATAAACAATAAAGCCAACACTTATAGCCAGAATTGTTCCTTTCGGAATATCACTTTTAGGATTTTTTAAGTCACCAGACATAGCAACGCCTGCCGTAAATCCTGTTACAGCTGGAAAAAAGACAGCAAAAAGCATCTCTAAAGGAATATCTCCCGAAGGGGCTAAAGAAAGGTGTTGAGTAGTAATTCCACTTCCTTGAAAAAACCCGAGTGCTATGGAAATCAGAGACAACGCAATAATAATCAAAATTACAAATTGCATTCTCATGGCCAATGATGTACTAATAAACGCAAGTATTACTAAAAACAGAATAACGAGGGTTCCTACAATTCTAAAGCCATTAATATCGGCTGCTAAACCTGTAAATTCTCTAATAGCATCAACAGCTAAGAAACTTTCGGCAAAACCTATCAAATACAACGAAATACTTAAAGCTGTTCCTAGAAACAGAGCTATTCCAATCGCTCCACCCATTGGCATCCCCAAACTTCGAGACAGAATATAGTAAATTCCACCTGTTTTTATTTTCTTATCGGTGGCTATTGATGAAATACTTAAACCAGTCGTAATCGAAATAACATGAGACAATATAATAATAACTAAAGCCGCCACCAAACCTGCCTCACCAACAACCCAACCTAAACGCATATACATTATTACGCCAAGTATTGTTAGTAAAGATGGTGTAAAAACACCTGAAAATCCATTATATTTTGTGCCTTCTGCCATAATTAAGGGTTACGAATTTTCTAAGATAAATATTTATTCTAGAAGAAGCCCTATTTCGATGAAAAAAGTCTATTTCAAGACGGGCTTTTATTAAATTTTATAAAGCTAATTTTGAAACAGACTTTTAATCTTATTCGAGATTTTTAATTCCTCTTTATTTAATCCTTATCATACCTATAAGCTTTGCTTAATAGATATTGATTCTTTATAAGGGTCAAACTCAATCTTTCTAACTAATAGCATTAATTTTCACTACTTGAGTCAGATTCAGTATAGCTTAGATTATCGAATTTACCCAATTCAACTTTAAACCCATCTAAATCTGTTTGACTAATTAAATCGAAGTTAAAGGTTCCAGATATTTTTTTATTAACAGTATCTAATTTTGTTATTTCTACAGTACCGGCTTTGCTAAAGTAATTGGCTGAATTTGCTCTCCAGGCTCCTCCAACCTGAGCGCTAGGGTCTTCTAGTTGTACTGAAGTCGTATAAGTTCCTTTCTCTATACCTCTTATTGTTATTACTAATATTCTTTGGTCGGTCGAAGTCCCAGTAATCACAAAAGACTCTGGGGTGTGAAACTTCTTGGTTACTCTAGTAATAGATGTCCAAGTGGTATCGTTTACTGTGGCCGACATAGAAGCTGTTGTTACGCTTGCTGCGGCCTCTTCTACTTCGTCTTTTGTACAAGAAAAGAAAGCTATCGAAATTGCAGCTATTGCTAATAAAATAATTTGTTTTTTCATTGTTCTATCATTTAATTTTAATAAAGTGTAAAGGTACATTTATTTTTTCTTTCTTCTTCTCCACCATAAACCAGCAAATAAAAGAAGTAAAGAAGGAACTAATATTTGTACCCATGTCGAAATTATAATCGACTTATTTAGAATACTTTGATATTCATTATTGTCTATCTCTACTTTAGCATATTTGGCAACATGGCTCAATAAATCACTTACTAAATCGCCTTCGGGTATAATTTTATGGCAAGAAATACAAACCCCTCTTCTATCCAATTTGCTAAGCTCTTCTTTATTTAATGGTCGAGAGCCAGAAAAGTGATGCCCAACAGTTTGTAACTGATTTCCATCCTCATCCAAAAAGCGACTCCAATCCATATTTAGGTTTTCTATTCTATTAAAAACCGTATCAAGCTGATTAGCGACAGGATGACCTTCTATATCAACCAAATCCATTACAACATCGGAATCTGGTTTAACATACAAATCATCACTATTAATTCCATAACCCATTGCTTTTGGATTGGTATGACAACTCTCGCATGTTCTTGCTTTTTTCTGTACTATATGTGAGTGTAATACCAATTACATTTCGATACGCCGCTAATTCTTTGTATCTTTAATAGATAGAAAAAACTAAGCGCTATGACTAACGAGAAAAATGTCGATAAAATTTTGTTCATATATCAGTTATTTATGGATTATCTTTTAATCAAGTAAAAGTATGCTTAAATTATAACTTTCTCAGACTCTGTTAAGAAAGTTTACTATTGGTCGATATTAAACTTAATCATTTTTATAATAGCATCTTGACAAACAGGACAAAATCCTGATTTAAGAGTTCTCATTTCGCATTCTTGATAAGGTCGATAAATACCTTTTTTCAAATAACCACCACCTTCGTAGAAACCAACTTTATTTTTATATTCTTCGGTAACTGGAGTAGGAATAGGAGTGTCTTTATCCATCATATTTTTCCACTTCTTATCGGGCTTTGCAAGGGTAGATATATTAGGGTTCCATGGTTCACTTTTTGAGCTATAAACATCTTCAAAATTTATAGCCCCATAAGGATACTCATCGGCTAAACCAGCGAAGCCATGCCCAAATTCGTGAATAAAAACCCAAGGAGATAAGGCGTGGTGCGCAGAGGTTAAATTATAGTAATTAAAGATTCCTCCGCCACCATATTTATCTGTATTTACCAAAACATAAACTTGATCATAAGGTACAAGTGCCGCCACATCGTGAATCTTTTTTATACTTTGCGATGTTAAGTAACGCTCGCTATTAAAGGTATTAAAATGTGAGTCAAAAACCGTATTTTTCCAAATATCTTGCCTTGGAATATCGGTACCACTTTCTTTAGAATCGGACATAATCAACCAAATATTAAATCTTTCTTTTAGCTGAGAAAAAGGCTCTGTATTTAACAAAAACTCTGACAATTTGGTAGCATCTGATTTAAAAACAGACAATTCTTCTTTGGTATAACCATCGGCCATAATAACAATATCTACGGCCTTATTCACGGGTAACTCTCCAAATAATCGTTCGGTCTCAAAATTGTATTTTGTACCTTTAATCACTCTATAACTTTTAGGATTTAAATAAAACTGATGCAAAGGCTCTAATTCTCCTGTTAATAATCTTCTATAAATTTTAATTTGAACGGTTTCTAATGGAAAAGGAAAACGAATAACCTCTTCGAAACTTCTATTATTGTGCTTGGCCTCAGGCTCCGCTTGCCATTCGTAAAATAAATTATTATAGCCTCTCGAATAAATTAATGTTTGACTGGTGGAATCGTAAACTTCAAAAAAATTATCGCCATAAGAAAGCTTATCTATCAATTTTGTTTTAGACCCAGCCCACACCTCTTCTTTGTAAAATTGTTCTGTAAAATAATACTCTGTTTTTGCATCACCTGCATGAGTTAAATCTATTCGCATTACATTCTCTGTAAACCACTTATTATAATCCTGAGCCATAAGGGTGGTGCTAAAAGTAGCCAAGAAAATTAACGTTAGCAAAATTTTGTATAAACCTATTTTTGAAAGCATAATTAAAGTATATTTGTAAACAATTTAATTTTTATGAAAGAATATTTAATAAATGTATTAAAAAAATTAGACATCCCCGATGGATACGCAGAAAATCTTATTGCCATCATCTCCACTATTTTTCTATTTCTGCTAGCTTTTGTAAGCTACAAAATCGTAAAATCTATATTAATAAATATTGCAACAAAGTTAACTCAAAAAAGCAAAACAAAATGGGATGATTTTTTATTACAAAACAGATTCTTTCATCGCATTTCTCTTTTGGTTCCAGCAATAGTTTTTCACTTCCTTATTCCCTTAATTTTTAATTTAGAATATAAAATTATAGATATTTTGACTCTTGGTATAGAAGTATACTCAATTCTAATTATTGTTAGTATTCTATCCTCTTTTTTAGACACCCTCGACTCTATTTTTTCTACAACAACGAAAGCAAAATCAAAATCGATAAAAAACTATATACAAGTTGTAAAAATTATCATTTATTTTGTAGCACTAATCGTATTATTTTCGACACTAACGGGTAGAGATATCATTACCCTTTTGGCTAGTTTAGGAGCTTTTGCTGCCGTTCTTCTATTAATTTTTCAAGATGCAATAAAAGGACTTGCTGCTGGAGTTCAAATTTCGGCTAACGATATGGTTAGAATCGGAGACTGGATATCGATGGAGAAGTATCGGGCAGATGGTACTGTTATCGAAATAGCACTTACAACAATAAAAATTCAGAATTGGGACAAAACCATTTCTATGGTTCCTGCTTACGCACTTGTAAGTGAGTCTTTTAATAACTGGAGAGGGATGGAAGAGTCTGGTGGAAGACGAATCAAACGATCGTTGTTTATCGACGTTAGTAGCATTCACTTTTTGTCTACAGAGGAACATAATGAACTTGAAAAAATTAAACTTATTCAACCTTATATTAAAGAAAAATCAAAAGAATTATCAGAATATAATTCATCAATACAAGGTATTAATTCTAATGATATAAATAATCGAAAACTCACAAATATTGGAACTTTTAGAAGATATTTAGAGGAGTATATTAAAGATAATCAGAAGATTAACCACAAAATGACTTTTATGGTTCGCCAACTCCAGAGCTCAGAAAAAGGCTTGCCCCTCGAAATATATGCATTTAGCAAAATAAAATCATGGAAAGAGTATGAAAGCGTACAGGCTGATATTTTCGATCATATTTTTGCTGCTGTTCACACATTTAATTTACGTATTTTCCAAAACCCAACAGGGAAAGACTTTCAATCGTTAAAATCGTAAACTTTGAATAAATATATTTTTCTTTTAATATTAATTTCATCATTTGCTCAAGGACAAACTACCGTTATTGAAGGTAAGGTTACCGACGCCTCTTCTAACGAGCCAATTATGTTTTGCAATGTATTTTTCGCTGGAACAAAAATTGGAACAATGACCGATTTTGATGGTCATTACAAATTAGAAACACAAAACCCTAAAGAC
>JAMOQL010000110.1 GCA_027064025.1 Bacteroidales bacterium | reverse complement strand
AATATCATTTACCAACGCTTCATTAGTTTTGTCGCAAATATTTACTATATTTGCGACAAAATAACTATATAATAATGAATATTTCAATTGATAAACAGATACTTACAAAGTTTAAAAAAGCGAGAGGGGGCACGCTATTATTTATTGATGATTTCTTAATTTTCGGTAATTACAAAGCTATATCCAAAGCCTTAGAGCGATTAGTTACAAAAAATGATATTATCCGTATTGCAAGAGGAATATACTCTCTACCTGTTATCGACCCTATATTAGGAAAAGTAAAACCATCTACCGAAGAAATTGCAAAAGCTATTGCCAAAAAAGAAAGAGCTCGTATTATCCCTTCTGGTTCAATAGCTCTAAACGCATTAGGTTTATCAAGCCAAGTTCCTATGAATGTTGTTTACCTTACTGATGGTTCTCCAAGAAAAATATCATTAGGTAAAAGGTCTATACTATTTAAAAAAACAAGTGCTAAAAATCTAATATTAAGAGGAGAAATCAGCAGTTTGGTTATACAAGCTCTAAAAGAAATTGGCAACGGTAATATTACAAAAGATGAAGAGCAAATAATACTTAATCATTTACAGAAAGAAGATATTAATAGTTTAGAGCACGATATTCGTTTTGCTCCTGAGTGGATAAGAAAAATAATGCGTAAAGCCTTAAAACAATAGTAATGAACAAATGGAATAAAGTTGAATCTACAACAAAGATTCGTGCGTATAAACAAATTGCGGAAAATACAGGAATGGCAGATTATGCCGCAGAAAAAGATTGGTGGGTTGTTCAAACTTTATCAATTGTATTTGATATGGAAATTGGAAAATCATTAGTATTTAAAGGCGGAACTTCTTTAAGTAAAGCTTGGGGCTTAATTGATAGATTTTCAGAAGATATTGACTTAGCTGTCGATAGAACTTTTTATGGATTTGATGGTGATTTATCTAAAAGTCAAAGGACTAATTTACGTAAAAAAGCAAACCAATATATTACTGAGATATTTTACCCTGAACTTATTGAAAGGTTTAGAGAAAAAGGATTTGATAATGTTGAGTTTAAAATTGAAGATGCTGTGTCAAAAGACCAAGATCCTCGTATTATTGAAATCTACTACCCTAATGTAATTGAATCGCCAGGCTATATTCAACCAAGAATTCAATTAGAAATTGGCTCTCGTTCTTTGCGAGAACCATTCACAATTCAAAAGTTTTCTTCTTTACTTGATATACATTATCCTGACAAAGACTTTACACAGCAAGCTATTAATGTGCCAACTGTTAATCCAGAAAGAACACTTTTAGAAAAAATATTCCTTTTGCACGAAGAATTTCAACGTCCAAAAGAAAAAATAAGAGTTAGTCGTTTAAGTCGCCATTTATATGACATTTACCAATTATCGAAAACTGATTTTGCAAATAAAATTTTAACTGATAAAGAACTTTACGAAACGATTGTTATACATAGGCATTCATTAACAAGAGTTGGTGGTGTTGATTATAATTTGCACCAACCTCAAACCATTAATCCGATACCTCCTACCGATTTTATTAATGATTGGAAAAAAGATTATCAGACAATGCAAGAACAAATGATTTACGGTGATTCGCCAAGTTTTACAAGGCTAATAGATGATATAAAAAGTTTTATTAGCAAGCTTAATAATGTAAAGTGGACAATGGATACAATATTTTCTAAACCAAATTAGCCTAATTTATTATATCTAATTACAACAAAAACTACATAACGGATTATTACTGTATTAATACTACAATAAGGTAAAAAGGAGCTAAAAAGGCTCCTTTTTGCATTTCATAAACTATCATTATTCCTATTTTTTCTCTGTTTTTTATACCCTATTACTTTTGGATGCGTGCTATGCATCTTAATGAGTATCGGTATTGTATCAGCAAATGTCGAAAGTCAAAATCCCCCACACAATAGAGTGTAAACAGATATTTCTAAGCTTTCGGTGTGTTTTCGGGTGTCTTCGACGAGTTAATAAAATAAAACACTCCAAAAACTAAGAACTATCTCTATTGATGTGCGGTATTTCTGACTTTCTATGGTTAAGCTGAACAAACGCGATAAACTCATTAAGAGGCAAATAAGAACTTAAAAAAGGAAGAAATATGTATAAAAAACAAAAAATAGAAATAATGATAGAAAAAGAACTTCACGCTCCAAATCTATCATCAGCATATAAAAACGAAATACAAAGTAAACTGTGCGGAAAGTCTGCACTATTAAATAAATCAAATATTCACTTTAAAATTTAGTATTATGACAACAGTAGCAACAAAAACAAGCACAAGACGTGCAAGCGGTTTAGGTTTTAAAAAGGACCTTAAAAATGTAACTCCTGTAATTCAAAAAACAGTTGAGAAAGCCGAGATTAAAGAAGAAGTAAAAAGCACTAAAAGTGTGGAAACCCCAACTATTGGGAATAGTTCAGCTATTGAGAATAGTCCCAAAGTAGAGGAAACCAAGAAAGTTGAAAAACTTGTTGAACTTCCTAAACCTGTAATTGTTCCCGAGCTTAGTTTGGAGCAGAAAATCGAAAAGGTTGAAAACTTGAAAATTTTGATTGAGAAAAGAGAAATTTTAGAGGACAGCCGAAAAAAACTAAACTCGTTTGTGGTTGGCTCTCCCCACTTTGGCGAAAGCATTAAACTAACTGATGA
>JAMOQL010000109.1 GCA_027064025.1 Bacteroidales bacterium | reverse complement strand
GCTTTGGACACGGCTGATGTCCCCTATGAGCAACTTATTATTTGGGATCCTGAAGCCGATGAAATTTTGGGCGGGTATAGATTTATGTTAGGACATAAATTACAAAAAGATGATAATGGTGAAGTTAAAATGGCAACAGCTAATCTGTTTGCTCTCTCCGATCAATTTATTGATCAGTATTTACCATATACTATCGAATTGGGTCGCTCATTTGTTCAGCCTAATTATCAGTCACGAGGTATAAATCGGAAGACATTGTTTGCTTTAGATAATCTTTGGGACGGATTAGGGGCTTTAATTGTTGATAATCCTGAGATGAAGTATTTTTTTGGTAAAGTGACCATGTACACTGATTATAATATAAAAGCCAGAGATACAATTTTATATTTCTTACAGAAAAAGTTTGAGGATAAAGAAAATTTATTACATCCGAGAATTCCGCTACATATAACTACTCCTGAAGCTGAATTAGAGGCTCTATTTAAGGGTAAAGAATACGACGAAGCATATAAAACTTTATCTAGAACTGTACGGAGTCTTGGCGAAAACATACCGCCATTAATTAATTCTTATATGAATCTTTCACCAACCATGGTTACATTCGGAACATCCATCAATAATCATTTTGGGAATGTTGAAGAAACAGCGATTATGATTACAGTACAAGATATTTATCCTAAAAAGAAGGAACGTCATATACAATCTTATATCGATGGTACTTCAGAACGTTAAATATATCAAATTTTTACTCCAATTATCACGATATCATCAGTTTGTTTAACCGAGCCTCTCCAGTTTTGATGCTCTGCAATTAGTTTATCTTTTTGTTCGGACATAGAATAATTGGAGTTGGATAGTAGTAGCTCTTTAAATGCTTTTGATTTATATTTCTTTCTACTTTGTTCACCAAATTGATCAGAAAATCCATCAGAGAATATATAAAGTTGGTCGTCTTTTTGAAGTTGTAGGGTGTGATTAGTGAACTCTCTTTCTTTAATATGTATACCGACAGGCATCCTGTCTGCTTTAATTTCGGTTAGTCTCCCAGATCGTATCATGATTAGAGGATTGTGAGCCCCAGAAAATTGTAATTGATTACTCTGTATATCTATGACGCAAATAGCCATGTCCATTCCGTCTTTTTGTTCCCCTTTTAACCCTTTTTGTTGCAAAGAAGTTTTTATTTCGTCTCTTAGTAAATTTAGAATCTGGCTCGCTTTGGTAACCTCTTTTTTTCTGATAATATCGTTTAAAAATGCTTGTCCTAACATGCTCATAAAACCACCAGGAACTCCGTGTCCGGTACAGTCAACAGCAGCAAATACAATATATCTATTTACTTTTTGGATGAAATAGAAATCCCCACTAACAATATCTCTCGGTTCAAAGACAATAAAATACTCTTTGAAATTTTTGATGAAAACTTGCTTGTCAGGCAATATAGCTTGTTGAATTTTTTTTGCATATACAATACTTTGCGTAATAGAATCTTTTTGTTTCTGTATTTCTTCTTTTTGTTGCTGGAGTTTAATGTTCATCTTTTTCTTGGCTTGTAATAGAAAGAAAATCAGAAGTGTTAAAATTGAAATACTTGATACTCCAATTATTAAATTATAAACAAATCTTTTTTCAACTTTTAACTCCTCATTAGTAGATTTTAATTCTATATCTTTCAGTGCCTTTTGGAAATTTAAGGATGAAATTTTCAACTGTTTTCGTACGGTATCTTCCTCAAGAAAATTGATTGTTTCTGAAGATTTTACCAATTTTATATTGGCTGTATCTAATGATTCTTGTTTTGTTTTTAATAGCTTACTTTTATGACGAACAATTTGTTTTTGTTGAATAACTTGTTTTTTATAAAGGTTTATTTTTGAATTAAAATTTCCTTCGCTATTTTTTAATAATAACTTAATAAATGAATTCGCCTCTTTATAATCATAGTTCTTCTCATTAACGATAACTAAAGCTTTATAATTTGCATTAATTAGATCCCGCTGATTATTCTTTTTTGCGTGTTGCAAACTTCTTTTAAAGTTATCTTCGGCTTTTTTGTTTTTTTTGAGTTTAAGACAAGTACTTGCCAAGTTGTAATACGCTTCTGATAAATTTGCTGATAAAGAATTCAACTCCTCGATTTTGAGTTCTTTTTCAAAATAATTAATAGATTTACTGTAATTATTTTTTTGATAATATAGTTTTGCTTGAGTTTTATAGGCTTGTAATAAGAATGAGTTGTTGTTGTTTTTTTTAGCTAATCTTTCAATCTTCTTAGCAATAATAAGAGCTTTCTTTGGATTGCTAATCGACAATGAGTCAAGGTTATCAGAAAGAATGTCTAAATCTTGAGCATAAGAATTTAGAATTGAAGAATAGGTAACGATGCTAATAATTAAAATGTATTTAAATAATTTTGTCATCAATAAGTTAATTATTTTCTAAGGTAGGAATTATTTCCCAAAATTACAAGAGAATATATGTCCATTGGGTATGCTAATTCTAGCAATAATTTAATGAAAATAAAATCTCCTAGAGATGAGTCTAGGCAGTATATGATAAGGGCGGATTTGCTAACTAAAAAGAGACATGATAGAATTGAATAACTCGAATAAGATTAACTGTTATCACTCTTAGTGAGTATTTCGGAGTGTTGAAATTAGACTATGTGTTTATTGTGGATTGAAGTGTTTTTAAAGCAATTGATGAAGCATTTTGTTCGGCTTCTTTTTTAGATCTTCCCATTGCTTTTTCGTATTCTTTGCCGTCAATAATTACCGAAGAAATAAATGTGTTTTCTCTTTTTGGATTTTCAACCGTTCTAAAACTAATTAGTAAATTCTGTTTCTGAGCAGATTCTAGAAGTACAGATTTGTGATTGGTTTCTGTGGCCTTTAGTTTACAGATATCAATATGATTATGGAGGAGATCTTTAATAATATATTTCTTGGTTTTTTCGTAGCCAATATCCAAATAGATAGCTCCAATAAATGCTTCAAAAGCATTGCCGTAGATGCTGCTGTGAACGTTTCTCCTTCTTTGATCTAGTTTTACTAGTTTATCTAAACCAATACTTTCTGCTAAAAGCGATAGTTGTTTTCTATTAACAACTTTGGATCTCATTTGGGTAAGAAAGCCTTCGTCTTCGTAAGGGAATTTCTTAAATAAGAAATCGGCAAGAACAGTATCTAGTACAGCATCGCCAAGGTATTCAAGTCTCTCATTGTCTATAGAATGACCTTCTTTGTCATGAAGTGCTACAGATTTATGAGTTAATGCTTGCTCGTATAAACGAATATTTATAGGATAAAAGTCTGTAATTTCTTTAATCCTAAAGATTAAGGAATCATTTTTTATAAATAAATATCTTAAGCTGTTTAAAAGACGCACCGAAAATTGATTAATATAAGCTATCTTTCTTGAGAGTAGATAGTTTATGAACAAATTATCCTTTGTATTTTTTTAGAATAATCGAAGCGTTGTGTCCGCCAAAACCAAATGTATTACTTAAAGCAATATTTACTTCTCTTTTTTGAGCTGTATTTGGAGTAAGATTTAATTTGGAATCGATTCTTTTGTCTAGATTCTTAAGATTAATAGTAGGAGGTATAATTCCTTTTTCTATGGCCATAAGGCAAGCAATAGTTTCTACAGCTCCTGCGGCTCCTAAAAGGTGACCTGTCATCGATTTAGTTGAGCTAATGTTTAAGTCATAAGCATGCTCATTAAAGACTTTTTTTATGGCGATAGTTTCTGCAAGATCTCCAAGAGGGGTTGCAGTACCATGAACATTTACATAATCAATAGCTTCAGGTTCTAAACCTGCATCTTCTAATGCAAATTTCATAACATTTATAGCTCCTAATCCTTCAGGATGAGGTGCTGTTAAGTGATGAGCATCTGCAGTCATTCCACCACCAACAACTTCGGCGTAGATTTTTGCACCTCTTGCTTTTGCATGCTCTAACTCTTCGAGAATAAGGGCTGCTCCACCTTCTCCCATAATAAATCCATCACGAGATTCATCGAAAGGACGAGAGGCTGATTTGTATTCATCATTATTTGTAGAAACGGCATGCATAGAAATAAATCCACCCATACCAGCTTCGTTAATAGCAGCTTCTGACCCACCTGTAATAAATAATTTTGAGCGACCTGTACGTATATACGTAAAGGCATCTATTAATGCGTTTGTTGAAGATGCACAAGCAGAAACCGTTCCGAAGTTAGGACCTCTAAAGTTATACTTCATGGAGATATGTCCTGCTGCAATGTCGGAAATCATTTTAGGAATGAAGAAAGGACTAAACCGAGGTGTACCATCACCTTTGGCAAAATCCTTTATCTCATTCACTAATGTTTCGATACCTCCAATTCCAGAAGCCCAAATAACACCAGATCTATCTAAATCTAAATTGGCATTTTCTAAATTAGCATCATGATAGGCTTCGTCTGCAGCAATTAATGCAAACTGAGCATATCTATCTAATTTACGAGCATCTTTTCTTCCGAAATGATCAATGGCATCATAATTCTTTACTTCACTAGCAAATTTAGTTTTAAATTTACTGGCATCAAAATTTGTTATTAAATCGACACCGCTTACACCTTTTTCAAGGTTTTCCCAGTACTCGTCTTTTGAATTACCCAAAGGATTAATTGTACCAATTCCTGTAATAACAACTCTTTTAAAATCCATTATAAAACTCAATTACTTGTGAATAAATTACTTAATTTCTTACTTAGCGTTTTCTTCGATGTATTTAACTGCATCTCCAACAGTACCAATATTTTCTGCTTGGTCGTCTGGAATAGCAATGTTAAATTCCTTTTCGAACTCCATTATCAACTCTACAGTGTCTAATGAATCAGCACCCAAATCGTTGGTGAAGCTAGCTTCTGTAGTAACTTCGCTCTCATCTACACCTAATTTATCTACGATAATAGCTTTTACTCTTGAATTAACGTCTGACATAACTTTTAATTTTTATTTATAAATATTTTTAATTTTAACTTTGCAAAGAAATATATTCTAGCATTATTATTCAAACAAATTTACTTTTTATTGATTAAAAAGATATTACCTTTTATTAACTAATTTGTGTTAGTTTTGCTTTTCTAACTGATAATAAAGCTGTTACAATCTTATTGTTTTGTGTATCAGATAAATAAATTAAAGCTAAAAAAAATGAATATTGCAATTTTTGCTTCAGGTTCGGGTACAAATGCCGAAAATATAATAAATTACTTTGAAACGTCTGACGATAATTGCGTCAATCTTGTTATTTCTAACAACAAAAATTCCTTTGTTTTGGAAAGAGTATCTCGTTTGGGGGTTAATAATATGTATTTATCGAACGATGTACTTTCTTCTGAGGAGGTTTTATTAAATATTTTAGATCAAAATAAAATTGATTTTATCGTTCTTGCAGGTTATCTAAAATTGATTCCTGTTTTTTTAATAGAGGCATATCCCAGTAAGATTGTAAATATTCATCCTGCATTATTGCCTAAATACGGTGGTAAAGGTATGTATGGAATGAAAGTGCACAAAGCTGTGGTTGACAATAATGAGAAAGAAACAGGTATTACTATTCACTATGTTAATCAGAATTATGATGAAGGGAATGTGATTTCGCAGTTTAAATGCCCTGTTGATGTTGATGATACTTATGAAGATGTTGCTGCTAAAATACATATTTTAGAAATGAATAATTTCCCGACGGTTATCGAACAAATATTAAAAGAGCAGTAATATGCAAAAAGAATTACACTTAGTACTAAATCCAAAAGAAGCTGCTGAGATATCAGAGAACAAAACTTTAATATCTAAGGAAATAAATATTGCTGAGGATAGGATTGTTCACGTCAAGGTTGAACGAAAATCAATTGATGCTAGAAAAAGAGACGTTAAAATTAATGTATGGTTAACAATTTACATTGACCAGGAGCTTCCTTTGGATAATGAAATCATTAATTACCCTGACGTGACCGATGAGAAATCTGTGCTAGTTATCGGTGCGGGTCCTGCTGGTTTGTTTGCTGCTTTGAGATTGATTGAGCTTGGATTAAAACCTATTGTACTGGAAAGAGGAAAGATGGTTAGCGATAGGAAAAGAGATCTTGCTAAAATTAATAGAGAACATATTGTTGATCCTGATTCAAATTATGCTTTTGGAGAAGGAGGCGCAGGAACGTTTTCTGATGGTAAATTATATACTCGTTCTAAGAAAAGAGGAAATGTGACTAGAGTGCTTGATATTTTGACACAGCATGGAGCTGATAAAGATATTTTGGTTGATACTCATCCACATATTGGGACTAATAAACTGCCACGAATTATTCAAGCTATTCGTGAAACTATTCTAAAGTCGGGAGGAGAAATTTATTTTCAACACAGAGTAAGCGATTTCGTTATTGAAGAAGATAGGATTATTGGAGTTATGGCTAATGATATTCAATTCAATGGAGAAGCTGTTGTGTTGGCGACAGGGCATTCGGCCAGAGATATATACAGATTATTAGATAGTAAAAAGATATTAATGGTTCAAAAAGATTTTGCTATGGGTGTTCGTGTAGAGCATCCTCAAGATTTAATAGATTCTATTCAGTATCATTGCGAAATTAGAGATGAGTATTTACCTGCAGCTTCTTATAGTTTAGTCAGCCAAATTAAAGGGAGAGGGGTTTATTCATTTTGTATGTGTCCAGGGGGGTTCATTGTTCCTGCAGCAACGTCTCCAAAGGAGATTGTGGTTAATGGAATGTCTCCATCTAAAAGAAATTCTAAATATGCAAATTCGGGAATGGTGGTGCAAATTACCGCAGACGATTTAACCGATTATAAAGATTTTGGTGTCCTAGCTGGGATGAAGTTTCAAGAAGAATTAGAACAGTTGGCTTATGTTAATGGAGGTGAGGGACAGGTTGCCCCAGCACAGCGATTGTTAGATTTTGTGAAAGGAAAACTTTCTAAGACTTTACCAGAAACATCTTATCATCCTGGAGTTATTTCTTCCCCCTTGCATTTTTGGTTACCAGAACATATTGCTGAGAGATTACAGGAAGGTTTTAAAGTTTTTGGGAAAAAGATGCATGGTTATTTGACTAATGAGGCTCTTGTTATTGGGGTTGAATCTAGAACATCTTCTCCTTTAAGAATACCTAGAGATAAAGTAACTTTAAATCATACTGAAATTACCAATTTATTTCCTGCAGGCGAAGGTGCAGGTTACGCAGGAGGGATTGTTTCTGCAGCGGTAGACGGAGAACGTGTTGCTGAGCAAATTAAAAATATTATTTAAATTTATTCCTTATCATTCTTTGTAGGTTCTGTTTTGAGCTTATTGATTGGTTAATACATAAATTTTATGTGCTTTAATTTCTGCAAATACCGTAAAATGAAACGCATTGGAGCGATAATATCCTTTAGGATATTTGTCAGGTAGTTTAAGAAATAAATTATTACCTGTTTCGTAGCTTGCTGTAACGCTTGTTTGTTTTATTCATTTTTATAAGGTATTTATTTTTACACAAACAGCCCTATATTTTATGTCCTAACAAAAGTAGCAACTCCACTTTTTCTTTAAAAGACTTACTGTAATTCCTTTTCTTGGTTCCCATAATTCTAATATACTATTTTATTAGCAAATTAATCTTAAATTTAATGTCCGTGTAAAGGTAGGAATTCCAGTGTACATTAAGTAATCATACCATTAGCATCTGAAAGTTTCTGACCTCCTAACTAAAAAATTACTGTATCGTAATAATTACGTTGTAAAATTATGATTTAGCCCGAAAATAAGTTTTTCTCAAAATCAATCTTATAAAGAAAACGTTGTTTCTCTTGACAATTATCCCTTTAAAGATTATCAGATTAGTCAACAAAAAACTATCAAAAGAGCTATTTCTAAAGAGGAGATGGAAAAAATAGTAGTTTTAGAACTAGAAGTAGGAACAACTTTATGGCATGCTCGGAACTACTTTTTATTTAGTTTCTTTACGATTGGTATGTCTTGGGTTGATATGGCAAGTTTAACTCGTAAAAATATACTAAGTAATAGAATTGTGTACAGAAGAGCTAAGACAGGTAAAGATTATTCTATTGAAATTAATGATAATATTCGTGAGATACTTACTTATTATCTTAATCAAGGCAATAAGTATGTTTTTCCAATAATTAAGAGAGATGATACAGGATTGAATAAACGAAATAACATGAAGAATAGGCTTAAAAGATATAATTCTAATTTAAAGAAAATAGGTTTGTTAATTGGTAGCAATAACCATTTTACTTCTTATGTTTCTCGTCACTCTTGGGCTTCCATAGCAAATTTCTCAGGGGTTCCATTAGGTGTAATATCTGGAGGATTAGGTCATGAGGATTTAAAAACAACACAAACCTATTTGGCTAATTTCGATAAATCGGATATTGATAAGGCTAATGAAAATATCCTCTAATAATAAAAATACAATTATTTATTTTACTATGCACAATAGTTGCGTAGTAGTGCTTTTACTTTGTATCGTTTTTTTTTTAACGAATAGCGATAAAAGTTTACAAAGCCTTAAAAATAAAGAAGAATTTAATCTCTGCAATTTTGCCGTTAACCGATTTAATTCAAAGTAATAATTCCATTCAAGCTGAAAACGAATTTGAGTTTGATATAAACGAACTATTTGAAAAAAGACAAGAAAAAGTTGCTGAATTAATCATCTTAAAAAAGCAATTATCAATAACTGCTCAACCTATTCAAGAAAAGATATTTGAACTTTCTGAGTTAAAGCAAGAACTTCAAATGTTAAAAGGAATTAGCACCGAGCAAGGTGTTACCTCTTACAGATATTCTGATGTGATGATAACCAAGAAAGTGCAAATTACATAGGTTGAACTTGTAAAAATAATTGATAGTCTTGTTGCAAAGATTGACAATATTCAATCCGTAATTGATGAGTTTAATTACTCAACGGAGTTAATATAAAAGATAGGATTTTTTATTTTAACCAGCTGTTAATAATTAAAAATAGATTCAATACTTATTTTAATTACTTTTGAGAATAGAATTAAACTCGATACAATAATGGATTTTAATAACTTAATAAGTAATATACAAATAACGCATAATGTATTACAAGCTTCGGTTTCAAAAGCAATTAATACAGGAACTACAATTAGAAATTGGTTATATGGTTTTTATATTGTAGAGTTTGAGCAACACGGAGAAGACAGATCTAAATATGGCGATAAATTATTGCCCAATATATCTAAATCGACTAAAATAAAAGGTTTATCAGTTACTAATTTAAGCTTATTTCGTCAGTTTTACAGAGCATATCCTGAAATTGGTCAGACAGTGTCTGACTTTTTCGAAAAAAACAATATTATTGATTTTGCTAATGAACAATTAGTAATTCATCAGACGCTGTCTGATGAATCTATTATGCGAATTCATCAGACAGCGTCTGATGAATTGCAAAACACTATAAAAGAGTTTGTTAGTAAAGGGAACGATAAAAAGTTTGGTTTAAAACCATCTAAATTAATAACATCATTATCTTTTAGTCATTTAGTAGAATTAATAAAAATTGAAGACAGCCATAAACGTGCTTTTTACGAATTAGAATGTGCCAAAGGTGTTTGGTCGGTTCGTGAACTAAAACGACAAATAGAATCCTTGTATTTAGAACGTTCTGGATTATCGAAAGATAAAGAAAAATTATCTGAATTTGTAAATAACAAAGCCATACAACTAAAACCAAAGGATATTATAAATTCTCCTTTTTCTATTGAGTTTTTAGAATTAAGCGACCGTGCTATTGTTACCGAAACTGATTTGGAACAAGCATTGGTAGATAATTTACAACAATTTCTGCTCGAAATGGGAAATGGTTTTTGTTTTGAAGCAAGGCAAAAGCGTATATTAATTGACGATGAATATTATTTTGTAGATTTAGTATTTTACAATAGAATATTAAAATGCCACGTAATTATTGAACTTAAAACCGAGAAATTTAAACACAGCCACGCAAGTCAATTAAACTTTTATCTTAACTATTACAAAGAAGAAGTAATGCAAGGGGGAGATAATCCACCTGTTGGCATATTACTCTGTACCGATAAAGGCGAAACAACAGTAAAATATGCAACAGCAGGTGTAGATGAAAATATTTTTGTACAAAAATATATGCTTAAATTACCAAGTAAAGAGGAATTAAAAGAACAAATAAAAAAATAGGTATTATATGAATAAACAACAATTAGCAGCAAAAATATGGGAGTCTGCTAACCAAATGCGTTCAAAGATTGAAGCTAATGAATACAAGGATTATATACTTGGGTTCATTTTTTATAAATATCTATCCGATAAAGAAATACAATTCGCAATAAAAAATGATTTTTCCGAAGAAGATATAAAAGCCCTAAATGAAGAAGATACCGAAACAGTAGATTATTTCAAAAAGAATTTGGGCTATTTTATTGCTTATGACGACCTTTTCTCTAATTGGATTGATAAAGGTAGCGATTTTGAAGTATCTAATGTAAGAGATGCCCTCTCTGCATTTAGTCGTTTGATTAGTCCTGCTCATAAAAAACTATTTGATGGTGTATTCGATACCTTGCAGACTGGATTGAGTAAACTTGGAGAAAGTGCAGCAGCTCAAACAAAAGCTATTAGTGGCTTAATTCATCTGATTAAGAATATACCAATGGACGGCAAGCAAGATTACGATGTTCTTGGTTTTATTTATGAGTATCTTATTGAAAAATTTGCTGCTAATGCAGGTAAAAAAGCAGGGGAATTTTACACACCTCACGAAGTATCTGTATTAATGTCTGAAATTGTTGCAGACCATTTAAAAGATAAAAAAGAAATTCAAATATATGACCCAACAAGTGGTTCGGGTTCGTTGCTTATAAATATTGGTAGTAGTGTAGCCAAACATATTGATGATGAAAACAATATTAAATACTACGCACAAGAGTTAAAAGCAAACACATACAACCTTACACGTATGAATTTGGTAATGCGTGGAATATTGCCAAATAATATTTTAACTCGTAACGGCGACACTTTGGAAGAAGACTGGCCATATTTCGATGAGAACGACCCTGTTAACTCATACAATCCGCTTTATGTTGATGCCGTAGTTTCTAATCCGCCATATTCGCAACAATGGGATTCTGCAAATAAAGAAACAGACCCTCGTTATGCTCGTTTTGGTCTTGCTCCTAAAACAAAAGCCGATTACGCATTTTTATTGCACGATTTATTTCACATTAAGCCAGACGGTATAATGACTATTGTTTTACCTCACGGTGTATTGTTTCGTGGTGGCGAAGAAGGCGAAATTCGTAAAAACTTAATTGAAGGCAATCATATTGATGCAATTATTGGACTTCCGTCTAATATCTTTTTTGGAACTGGTATTCCTACAATAGTATTAGTGTTAAAGCAAAAACGAGAAAATACTGATGTATTAATTGTTGATGCTTCAAAAGGATTTATTAAAGTTGGAAAGAACAATAAACTAAGAGCTTCCGATATAAAAAGAATTGCAGATACGGTTATTAATAGACAAACTAACCCTAAATTTTCAAAAGTAGTAAGTAGAGATACAATCCGTGAAAACGAATACAATCTTAATATCCCTCGATATGTAGATTCGTCTGAAAATGACGAAACTTGGGATATTTATTCCTCTATGTTTGGTGGTATTCCTGAAAAGGAAATTAGCGAACTTAACAAATATTGGGAAGCCTTTCCGCTATTGCGTGATGCTTTATTCTCGAAAACATCAAAGGCTTATTCCGAGTTAAAAGATAAGGAAGTAAAGAAAGTAATAACACAGCACGCTAACATAAAAGAATTTGTAAGCAATTTTAATACTTCTTTTGGCGATTTTGGCGATTTTCTAAAAACAGAATTACTCAGCGATATTGAAAAAGTGCCTATTTCTAAGGAAGAAAGCATTTTGAGTAGTGATATATTTACACGCTTCGATAATATTCCGATAATAGATAAATACGAAGCCTACCAATTGCTCGATGATGAATGGGAGAAAATATCGGGCGATTTAGAAATTATACAAACCGAAGGCTTTGAGGCAACTAAAAAAGTTGACCCTAATATTGTTATTAAAAAGAAAAAAGGTAAAGATACAGAAGTTCAAGAGGGTTGGCTTGGTCATATTATGCCATTTGAATTGGTGCAAGAGACCTATTTAAACGACGATTTGCAAGCATTAAAACAAAAAGAAAACCGACTGTTAGAAATAACTGCCGAGTATGATGAAATTTTAGAAAGCCTTACCGAAGAAGAAAAAGAAGCCGAAACTGTAAACGAAGCAAAAGACAGCTTTGTAAATGCAACGGTAGTTAAAGAGGCTAAAAAGATAAGAGCAGAAATAAAAAAAGGCGTTAAGTTTGAAAAAGATGCTTACGAACTTAAAGTTATTAAAGTAGATAAGCTAATTACCGAAGAAAAACAACTAAAAAAGCAGATAAAAACAGATACCGATAAACTACACCTGCTAACTAAAAAAACAATAGAAGAACTTAGCGATGAGCAAGTATATGAATTGCTCGAATTAAAATGGATAAACCCACTAATTACAGCCATAAACAAACTACCAGAAGTTTCTATTAACGAGCTAACAGCAAAGGTTCAAGCATTAGCCGAGAAATACGAAACTACTTATTCCGATGTAGTTGAAGATATAAAAGATACTGAAAAAGAATTAGCCTCGCTTATTGACGAGCTTACAGGCAACGAGTTTGATATAAAAGGACTTAATGAGTTTAAATCTTTGTTATCAATGAATGATAGGAAATAAAAGGGAAGTATGAAATTAGAAAAGCAAAATACAGAATACATCCAATGGCTAAAAAGCTTAAAGGAAAAACTTCGCTTAGCCCAAACAAAAGCTGCAATTAAAGTTAATGCTACACTTTTACAATTTTACTGGGAACTTGGTGCTGATATTGTTGAAAAGCAGAAAAACAGCAATTGGGGAGATAACTTTATTAAAACATTAAGTAAGGATTTGAAAAAAGAGTTTCCTGAAATAAAAGGTTTTTCTGAGACCAATTTAAAATACATAAAAAAATGGTATTTGTTTTATGAAAAAAGTCCACAAGTTGTGGACAATTTAAATAATGCTTATATTTTCTCAATTCCATGGGGGCATAATAGAGAAATTATTACCAAAACAAACACAATTAAAGAAGCCTTATTTTATACTCAAAAAACAATAGAAAACGGTTGGTCAAGAAATGTTTTAATAAATCAGATTGAAGCTGATTTATTTAAACGAGCAGGTAAAGCAATCTCAAATTTTAAAAATACACTTCCCGAATCACAGTCCGATTTAGCGCAACAAACCTTAAAAGACCCATACAATTTTGATTTTCTTACTTTGCAAGAAAAATATAATGAAAAAGAGCTGGAAAATGCGCTAATTAAAAATATTACCGATTTTCTTTTAGAACTTGGAGCAGGATTTTCGTATGTAGGAAAACAGTACAAGCTAACAATTGATAACGAAGATTTCTATATTGATTTGCTTTTTTACAATATCGAACTTCATTCCTATATTGTAATTGAATTAAAAACCGGAAAATTTAAACCGGAATATGCCGGAAAATTAAATTTTTATGTTTCTGCTGTTGATGATATTTTAAAAACCGAAAAAGATAATCCGACAATTGGACTTTTAATTTGTAAAGAAAAAAAGAAAACAATTGTAGAATATGCCTTGAAAGACATATCAAAACCAATGGGGATAAGCGAATATACATTAACAAAATTATTGCCCGACAAATATAAAGCATCATTACCGTCGATTGAAGAGATAGAACAAGCTACAATACAAGCTATAAGCAATACGAATGAAACCCTAAAAAAAGGTAAAGACGAATAATATGAATAAAAATATACCAAATATTAGATTTAAGGAATTTTCTGATGAATGGGAAGCAAAGAATCTTGGCGATTTATGCTTAATTGGAGATATAGACCATAGAATGCCTGAAACAGTTACAAATGGAATTCCTTATATTATGACAGGAG
>JAMOQL010000108.1 GCA_027064025.1 Bacteroidales bacterium | reverse complement strand
AGAACCTTTCAACATAGCTCCTTATGCGTTCATCCTTTATGTTGAGAAACCCGGATACATACCGGCTGTGGTCTTTTATAACCTGACGGCAGAGTTCAAAGGTGTTCATGAGTTTTTCTTTCTCCTTAAGGAATTTCTTCACTAATCTCATAAAACAAACTAGAAAAATCTAATCTCTCATCAACAGGCTGAATCATAGAATATTTTTCCTCTAAACTTTCCTTGCCTTTAACCAAGTGAGAAGACGACAAGCCATATTTTATGGAAAGAACTGCTTCTACATAAGCTGCTAAGTCATCGCAAACCTTCATTATCTCACCATCTATTGGTTTATATTCATCTCTATTATAAAATTTATTTATCTCGGAAGTACTTACAAATTCAATGTTTCCATTTTTCCGTATTCTGCTTTTGAATTCGTCTTTTTCAAATTTGTTTCCACTGTTTCTTGGATATATGCCTAAAATATATCTAAACTCGTCATGCCACCTTGAAGGCAAAAGAGGCAAAATTTTTTCCTCAATTTGTAATAACTCATACTCCTTTATTATCTCCTCAAGCTCAGTAACAGACCTTTTAACAGGAGACACTATATCTCGAGTTATAACCTCTGGAAGATCGTGAAACAAGGCGGCGTAGAATGAATATACAAGGCGATTTTTACAGGCTTCCAGCTCAAGCAGAGATACATAAGTCAATATAGCTACTATTAGCATATGTCCCAACACCGATGTTTTTGGAACTCTTGGAGTTTGAGCCCATCTTTGTTGGAATCTCAACTGACTACACAAATCTAAAAAAGTAAATGATTTCTTTTTTAAATATATCCTTTGAACTCCTATCAAATCATAATGATCCTCAATTTTACTTTCTATTTCTATCTTTGTATTTTCTAGTAAGTGGGTTTTTGGAGAGACATGATATATTATATTGAACTCCCAATATGTTGCTAAGTAATGTGCAGCTTGTATAATTCTTTTCTCAAAAACACCATATCTCTCGTTATTAAAGTATGTTTTAAACCTGTTATAAAACTCTCCTCTTTCAATATCTCTCAAAGGCTGTTCAAGTTCTTTGAATACCCAATCATTTAATTCTTTTCTCTTTTTTAACATTACTTTGTGAAATACAGTAGGTTTAATATCTGTAAGCTTAATTCTGTGAAGGATTTCAAATATCAAACCTTCTATAAGTTTTTTCCAATCTATTTTTCTTTTATTTTCTTCTTCTTCAAATTTTGCCAGCAATAGAGCTATTATTGCTTTGTGAGCCTGTTTGTCTATTTCAGTAAATTCTAAAGGTCTGATATGATCATTCCATCTCTGAATACTAGCAGCTTCATAAATTAGATAAACAAAGTTCTTTCTAAACATACTACCCTCCTACAGTAGTTTTTGTATCAGAATTTTCTCTAGTGTTCATCAAACACATTATATTCTACAAAGTTTTTAAAAGCTCTTCAGAAACAAAAGCAAGGTCGTTTAACCGTGCTTTCAGATTTCTTTTACCAATACTTGGTAACTTTGAAGCTCCAGCTACTCGGCTGCAGTGAATTTTATTTCCCCATTTCCTGATCCTCTGAGCCGCCTTATAACCAGACTTGGTAAGAAGATTTTTGTTCTTAGCAGCTTCAATTAAGTTCCAAAAACTTACATCTCCAGGTACTTTTATAATGTCATCTTCTACAATTACACCATGTTTGCTGAGATATTCATCAGATTGTTCAAACATTTCTACCAAAAACCTTGCAAGAAGCATGGTTTCTAAAGCAGCACGCACAGAGACAAGACCAGCAAAGTATGCTCCATGTTTCAAGCATTTTTCTGCATCTGCACGATATTTGTCTATAAGCTTTAATAACAGATTCCAACTAAATCGTATTTTCCCAACGGTTTCCCTCCTGAAAAATTTCAATCCTGTTCGGTTTTATTATCTGATGCCTCTGGCTTTGGAGTTTTTCTCAACGGTTCTGTCAAACTTTGCTGTTGTGTTAGAAGCTGTTCTGATACTTTCGAATACTTATCCTGCAATTGCTTAACCCAGTATTCTGCTTGATTTACTTGTCTTAGAGCTCTTTCCAGCAATCTTATTGAGGATTGCTCCATTAAGGTTTGAATTTGTTCTTGTTGTTTTTTTAACTGTTCTAACAATATCTTAGAAAGTTGGAGTACTGAATATTCTCCAAATAGCGATTGTATGTCTGAGTAAATTTTCTCTTTTCTTTTTGTTTCTTTCATTTCTTCTATTGCCTTCTCTAAAGCTTCTTTGTCAGATATTTCCAGTATAGATTTTATTGTGTCAGAGAAACGCTCTGATGTATACATCCAAAATAACTGTCCAGTTTCATCATAGAATTCCCTAATTAGTTCGGGCCTAGGAGAAATTTTCTTTCCTTCTTTAATTAACCACCAATCTTCTTTCTCTTCATCAGTAACAAAAATAACAGATTTTTTATTTTGTTTAGCGTAATGAATAATTTCTTTCCAAATCAAAAGATCTCCATATTGGTTGTCATTATCTTTATTTTTATCTTTGTACCCTGGAGGGATTTCCTTTTCGTATCTTTCTTTTCCTTCATGCAAGATTAAATTATATTCCTTTTCGGGAAATGAACAGCCGACATTATTTTTAACTAAATTGGTAATTCTATCTAAGATCCAATCATCGAATATATTGACAATTTGCTTTAATTCCCTTTCTATTTTTTTAGA
>JAMOQL010000107.1 GCA_027064025.1 Bacteroidales bacterium | reverse complement strand
AAGTTTTGAGTGAATTTCTACAAAATTAAAGTTCTTTCTATATAAAGGAACACTATCAGTATCAAGATCTGTTATCCCAATTTTCTCGAAATAACCCATCCAGCCAGACTGTATCCTGTTGTATGGTCCTATTTGAGACTGGAATAAGGATAAACGAGAAAACATTAAACCATTAACTCTATGATTATAAGAAATACTTGGACTAATTTTTTCTAATTCAGTAGCTATTCCATAACCTAAACTTAGATGATAATTCTTCAGTTTTAGTTCGGTGTTAATATTAAATCCCTGTCGGTTATTTGTAACCTGACCTATTGATGTTACTGGACTGTCGAAAGGACGTATAGATTGACTATTGGATAAATTGAAAGCAGACTGCTGTGCCTCTGCAATGGAAGTGTTATAAAATGTACCGTTAGGATTAATAAAATATTTACCCAATCTATACAATTGTAAATGAATAGGAAGTTTCGTAAGTGTTTTTGATGTATTAATATTTAAAAGAATACCCTCGCTCCATGTATCGTTATCGTAGTTTGGACTATAATATGTTCCTGCTCCAATTTCTCCTGATAATACTATTTGGTTTAGTTTAATATTAAATTCAACGGTTTTAATACTGTAGCCATAATTTTCTGCATTCACACTATCTGTCTTAACTATATTGTCTATAGAATTTAGACCAATAAATTGCTTATCATTAAAATGCTTTTTTACCTGTGCTAGATAAATTTGATTGGGAATATAATCGCTTAAATAGCTATTTACACCACCATTGTATTCCGTTTTCCCATACATAAATTGGGTACTAAACTTCCCGGGCATATCTGTCATTGAAAAATGAATCCCTGAAAAAGCTCGTCTTCCCCAACGCACATCTTGCTGAATGCTACCTCTTGAGTAGAATTCGTCGTATCGAGTCGTGGCATTACCTGTTATTTCCCAAGGCGACCGGTCAAAAATACTAAAACGATTTAAGCCTTCATTTTGCCAAAGGGTAAGTGGACTAACTTTCTTCCAATTTAGACCACCACCTTCAATGTTTATTTTTCCGAAGTTTGTTTTTATTCCTCCCGAAAGGTTAACGCCTAAACCTAAAGCAAAAGTATTTTCTCCAGTATAATTAGGTCCTTTATATTTGGGTATAAAATATAATTGACTTCCAAACCAAGTGTTAGATGTTGGATTACCTCCAAAATTTAATTCTAAGGTCGGTAACCTATATCCATCACCAATAGATATAGTTCTAGGGTTGCTGTTATGCTCATCATAAGCCTCGGTCATATATCTACTGTAGACTTGTAGGCGATAATAACCACTCATATAAATATTTTGTAAAGGATATGGAAGAGGTTGTTTACTTATATTTTGTTCATCGAAACTAATATTTTGCTTAATATGAGTACTGTCTGGATTTAAACTAATTGAGAAACTATTAGTTAATCCAACAAACAAAAAAAGTATTATGCAAGTAATTCTCATATTTTTTTTACTTCTGTTACTAATGCGTTAAAGTAATTTTAGACAAATATACGTTATTATTTAGATTATTTTAAGTAGTAACATCTGTAAAGTGCTTAAAATTAGCACTTGAAGCCTTAATGTTATCGGTTAAGTAACATTGCGTATTTGAACTTATCATCCTAACAATTAATAAATATAAAACATTTAACACTCCCGTTAAATATAACTCCACTAACTAAATAACACTCTTATTTAAAACGTTTCTTAATAACGTTATTCATAGATAACTAAATTTAATTACTAAAATTAACTGTAAGAAGAAAGTTATTAATGTAATTTAAGTGTATTGATTATTAATATAAATATATAATGATACATTATTAAATATTTTATTATCAGCTAATTAAAAGAATGTATATAATGTTACTCATCCGCAGTAATCGAGCGTTATCTTATTGTTAATCAACTAATTAGTGTGTTTTTGTTGTATTTATTAGTATATTTGTTTTTTAATTAAATATTTGTTGACTATGAAATCAAGTAAATTTTACGCAATTATAATTTCGTTAATTGTTTCTATTGGAGGCCTGTTATTAGGAATATCTGTGAATATTTCGGGAGCAAGCTTATTTTATACAATGTATTTTGATTTAACAGTTGGTTCTTTTTGGGAAGGATTTGCAGTTGGAGCAAGTATGTTGGGAACATTTGTGGGTAATTTCTTTGCAGGAACAGTTAGCGATAAGTTGGGGAGAAAAAAAGCTTTGTTATTAGCAGCTATTTTATTTAGTTTTTTAACAATAGGTAGCGGTTTAGCTACTGAATATTCAGTTTTTTTAATAACTCGATTTATTGGCGGACTTGGTATTGGTATAAGTTTATTGGTTGTTCCATTATATATATCCGAATTTGCACCATCGAAACAACGAGGCTTTTTAGTTTCTTTTAATCAGTTAAATATTAACATTGGTTTTTTACTTGCTTTTGTTTCGAATTTTGTTGTTGATGGTATGATAGATGATCCTGAGATGAAATGGCGTTTTATGCTTGGGGTTGGCGTAATATTTCCAATTATATATTTTATACTTATGTTGTTTGTGCCAGAAAGTCCACGTTGGTTAATGCAAAAAGGACGTGAAGAAGAGGCTAAACAAGTAATGCTTAAAGCTGGAGGTAAAGAACACGCCGAAACTGAAATGAAGCAGATTAAGAAGACGATACTTGAAGATGCCGAAAGTAATGGAGGAAAAGTATTATCA
>JAMOQL010000106.1 GCA_027064025.1 Bacteroidales bacterium | reverse complement strand
CTATATTTTGGCATTTTCCCTCTCTGGTATCAAGTATTAGGAGGTATTTTTACCGTTTTAGGTGTTATTTTGATTACTCTTGCCAAGCAATTTAAAAAGAAAAAACAAAGCTAATGCCTATCTTCTTACTTGATGATAAACTACAGTTTCCTAATCCTGAACTTGCTAATGAAGAAGGGTTACTTGCTGTTGGTGGAGATTTATCTTCTGACAGATTATTGCTTGCCTACAAAAATGGAATTTTCCCATGGTTCGATAATGATGATGAAATTCTTTGGTGGTCGCCTGATCCTCGTCTTATTCTTAAGCTTGAAGATTTTAAACTCTCCAAAAGTTTAAAAAGAATTATTAATTCTAAAAAATTTCAAGTCAAATTTAACACTCAATTTTCTCAAGTCATTAATGCTTGTGCCCATACCAAACGTGAAGGTGAATTGGGGACTTGGATTACCGACGGAATGAAAAAGGGCTACATCGATTTACATAATAAAGGCGATGCTCATTCTGTAGAGGTCTATTTAGATAACAAACTTGTTGGAGGGCTTTATGGTTTATCTATTGGAAAAGTATTTTGTGGAGAATCTATGTTTCATACCGTTAGTAATGCATCTAAAATCGCTTTATATTTTTTAGTCGAAAAACTTAAAAAAGATCAATTTTTATTTATTGATGCCCAAACACCAACTCAACATTTAATAAGTATGGGAGCTATAGAAGTATCCAGAACAGATTTTCTAAAACTCTTAATACAAGCACAATAAGTACCTTAATTAATTTTACATAAATTTCATCAACAACAATTTGTACGTTTTAATCTAAGCTGAAATTTATTACCTTTGAAGTAATACGAATCGAAACGTACTATAAATCTAACCGGTATAGAGTCGGAGATTTATCAATATAGCCAATCAACCAACTAAATTCTCTTATCAATTAGATTCAACAAGTGGCTACATTTTGCGAACTCCTTTTTATCTGCCATCTGAAATAATCTGGGTTTTAAAAGATTCAGAGTAACAAATTAATACTTATTTCGTCACAAACATGTATTGACCATAAAAAACATTTATCTTTGAAATTGAAGAACAAATTCTATAAACAAAACTAGCAATGAGGTTTTTAACAATATCACTTATTTTTCTAACGACTTGGGTTAGCGCACAAGAACAATGGGATTTAGAGAATTGCATTAACTACGCCCTTCAAAATAATATCCAAATTAAACAACAAGAGCTGAATACTATTATTCAAAAAAATCAGCTTAGACAATCTAAAATCGATTTAGCCCCAAATCTTAATGGTTCGCTAAGCCGTAACTATTCTTACGGTCGTTCTGTCGATCCATATACCAATCAATTTAACGAAGAAAAAAATCTAAACGACAATTATTCTATCAATAGTCAAGTGACACTTTTTAGAGGATTTCAAAAGATAAATACTATAAAAAAGAATCGACTAAACTTAAAAGCTAATTTAGCAGATTTAGAAAAGTTTAAAAACGATATTTCCTTGAATATTTCTTCGGCCTACCTCAATGTTTTATTTAATCAAGAATTACTAGAAACTGCACAAAACCAACTGATTATTACTAACGAACAAGAAGATAGAACGAGAAAATTAGTTGATGCAGGAAGTTTGGCAAGGGGAGATTTACTAGAAATCCAAGCTCAAAAATCTAACGAAGAGTTACAAATTGTTAACTCAGAGAACCAACTAGCAATATCTATTTTAAACTTAAAACAAATGCTAGAGTTAGATACCTTAAACGATTTCGAAATTGTAAGACCTAATGTTACTATCGACCAAGTGGAGATGCCCCTAAATATTGACGAGGTTTTTGAATACGCAAGCCAAAACTTACCTCAGGTTATGAGTGCACAATATCGCTTGGAATCTAACCAAAAAGAATTATCGATTGCGAAAGGAGGGAGAAGCCCTCAACTAACTTTTGGAACGGGTTTAAATTCAGGATATTCCGATGCTCGTAAAGAAGTTGATAATTACACAATGTCGTATCAACCCAATATGGGATACGCAGAAGATGCTAGTGGAAATCAGCTCCCAACTTATGTTTTATCACCAAATTATTCATATAAAACCAAAAGTTTCTCCGACCAATTAAACGACAATATGAATGCTTATGCTGTCATCACACTAAATATCCCTATCCTTAATGGCTGGCAAATAAATACTAACATTAGCAACAGTAAAATAAATGTACTTAATGCAAGATATTCTCTCGATTTAGAAAAAAAGAATCTATACAAAGAAATTCAACAAAAATATTTAGATGCCCTTTCTGCGAAAAAGAAATATAAAGCAACAGAAAGCAGCTTGCAATCTGCTCAGGAGTTTTTCGCATATACTCAAAAGAAATTTGATGTTGGTATGATCAATACCTTAGATTATAACCTTGCCAAGAATAAAGTTACCAAGTCGCAATCCGATTTATTACAAGCAAAATATGAATATATCTTTGCTGTAAAAATCTTAGACTTTTATCAAGGTAAAGCAATTAAGTTATAAATTTATTCTTAATGGATTTATCAATATTTGTAATAAATATCTAACTTGTCACAAAATTACAATAATGAAAAAAAAATATATTATTTGGTTTCTTATGATTATTGCAGCTGTTCTTATTGTTGTGATGTCGATAAAAGGAAAACCTACTAAAAGTTATAAAGTAAGTGTAGAGAAAGCACAGAAAAGAACTATTACAGAAAATATTACCGCTAACGGGAAAATTCAACCCGAAAAAGAAGTTAAAATATCGGCAGATGTTTCTGGAGAAATTATTGACCTAATGGTAAAAGAAGGCGATAAAGTTAAATACGGACAAGTTCTTTTGAAAATAAACCCCGAGATTTATTTATCTCAGATTCAACGTATTGACGCATCATTAAACTCATCGAAAGCTCAAGCTTTACAATCCGAAGCTCAATTATTGGATAAAGAAAATCAATTTAAAAGACAAAAAAAACTTTGGGAACAGAAAGCCATCTCTCAATTTGAATACGAACAAGCAGAAACCAATTATAAAGTGGCTCAAGCCAATTACAAAGCTTCGCAATTTGCAGTATTAAGCTCGGAAGCATCGCTACAAGAAGCTAAAGAAAATCTACGAAAAACTACTATTTACTCTCCAATGACAGGAACTGTTTCTAGGTTAAATGTGGAAAAAGGAGAGCGTGTGGTTGGAACTATGCAAATGACAGGAACAGAAATTATGCGCATTGCTAACTTGAACAGAATGGAGGTAAAGGTTGATGTTAATGAGAATGATATTATTCAAGTAAAAAAGAACGATACTGCATATATAGATGTTGATGCTTATTTAGATAGAAAATTTAAAGGTCTAGTTACCGAAATTGCCAATTCGGCAAATACTACAGGAGCCTCTACCGACCAAGTTACAAACTTCGAGGTGAAGATTTTGATTCTTGAATCTTCGTACGCTGATTTAATAGATACTGTGGTCAATAATCATTATCCATTCCGTCCTGGCATGTCCGCCAGTGTAGATATTAGAACTAAAACATTAAGAAATATTATTAGTTTACCAATCGAGGCTATAAGCGTAAAACCTGATAGTACAAACGAAGACGATTTGCAGGAAATTGTATATATCTACAAAGATGGGATTGCACAACAAAGAGTTGTAAAAACGGGAATTCAGAACAATCAATATATTGTGATAAAAGATGGTATTGGGCTAGATGATGAAATAATTACCGCTCCTTATGCCACTATTAATAAACGCCTAAAAGATGGGGCTGAAGTTGAAAAAATAGACAAAAAAGATTTATCTGAAATTAATGAATAACGGACTTGAACAACTATAAAATTATTTTACTGTAAAATAGTCGGCATCGGTATGTGCGGGAAACTTTTTACGAAATTGCTGTAAATCTTCTTTATTAAGGATTATGCTCTCGCTAACATTTTTGAATGGTTCAATTTGACTCAACTCCTCGCCTTTAAAATCAATGAGTGCAGAATTTCCTGAATGTTCTATTCCATTTCCATCATTACCAATTCTATTAACACCCGCAACATACGACAAGTTTTCTATTGCTCTAGCTTTAAGTAAGGTTTTCCACGCTGAAGAGCGCCTTTCTGGCCAATTAGCAAGGTAGATTAGCAAATCGTAATCCAAATCATTGCGTGACCACACAGGGAAACGTAAATCGTAACAAATAAGAGGAAAAATTCGCCATCCCTTATATTCTACAAGAACTCGTTCTATCCCAGGAGTATAATATTCATCTTCCTTCGCCATTCTAAACAAATGCTTTTTATCGTAATACTGATGTGTCCCATCGGGAAAAATAAAATAAGCTCTATTAAAAAATTGCTGATTGGATTTTACAATAATACTTCCCAATATAGCGGCTTTGGTTGTTTGTGCCCAAGTTCTCATCTTGGTAAAGGTTTCGCCTAAATGAGGTTCTGCCCACAATTCCGGAGTCATCGAAAAACCTGTAGTAAACATTTCGGGCAGAATAAACAAATCGGTTTCTGTAGTTGCAGATAAAATTCTTTCTTCAAACGCAAGTAAATTCTGTTTTTTATTTTCCCAAACTAAATCGGATTGTATAAGGGTTACTTTTAGGGCTTCACTCATATTAATAATCTAATTTAATCTTGTTCTAAATATAAAGTTTCTAGATGTATTACTAGAATAGGAATTATTTCTTTTTATAATCGAGACTAAGCACCTTAAACTCGATTCTATTATTCATTGCTCTACCTTCCTCTGAGTTGTTAAATCCTAGAGGTCTAGTTGGGCCATAGGCTTTAACGACAATCCTATCCGATTTAATTTTGTTCTTTTTAAGATAAGTTGCAATTACATCGACTCGCTTTTGCGAAAGTTCAATATTCGACTTCAAACCGCCTTGATTATCGGTATGGCCTCCTAACTCAATTTTAATTTTTTTATTAACTTTCAGAAAAGCGACAAAACGATCTAACTCGATATATGACTCAGGTAATAATTCTTCTGTTTTTCCGACAAAAAATAGATTATTAATACGAACCACCTGATCGACTAAGAGTGGAGCTAGAAATAAATTTTGTTCTTCAATTTCTTTATATTCTTTTAACTTAGTAACATCCAGAAACTTAGTGACACTATAAAAGCCTTCGGCATTAGCTCTATAGCTATATTTTTTTCCAAATGGTAAAATAATTTTATAACTGCCATCTATAGGATTGATACGAGCAATTCCAGCTTCTTTTCCAGATGGTAATTCTTCGTAAACAACACGCACATCGACATCGACAGGTTGCATATTTCTTTCGTTTACAGCTTTCCCTGAAACTAAAACCACGGGTTTACTTCCTTGCGAGAAGGCAATACTTATTGTAAAGAATCCGATAACTAGACCAAGTAAATATTTCATTAAATTTATAATTTTTAGATAAACAAATGTAAAAAGATATTCTTAGATATCATACATTATCTTATTGTTATTTAGGATAAAAGAGTGTTTTTTAGTGACGAAGCAATATTCTAATGGTATTATTATCTTCCAATAAACTCTTGCATTTTTTCTACAAAAGATTCTTTTCGCCTTCGTGAAATTGGAACAATTGTGGTATCAGTCATTTCTATATAACCACCATCTTTTAAAACATATTTTTTTACATGTTCTAAATTAATTAAGTGAGAATTATGAGGTCTAAAGAAATTATTATCAGACAACATTCTCTCAAATTCTTTTAAATTCTTAGAAACTAAAATCTTTTTTTCTTCGATTAAGAAAATAGTTGAATAGCTTCCTTCTGCTTCAATTCTATTAATATCTGTAACTTCGATATATATCTGCCCTTCGGAAGTTGGTACCATAATTTTACTAGGTACATTTGTTTTTATATTTTCTAAAAGCACATCGTACTTGTTTGTTCTTTTCTCTGGCTTGTTCTTATATTGATTTATTCGATGCTCTGCCCTATCAACAGCTTCGATAAACTCATCTATATCGATTGGTTTTAGAATATAATCTATTGCCGAATATTTGAATGCTTTAATTGCAAAATTGTTATAGGCAGTAATAAAGATAATTTCGAAATTACGTTCTGGCAACATCTCTAACAAGTCGAAGCCATTGCCTCTAGGCATTTCTATATCTAAAAATACTAAGTCTGGTTTTTTATTTAATATTACAAACTGACCTTCCACCGCAGAAGATGCCGTACCAACAACTTCAGCGTTTGAGCAATATTCGTTAATAATCAACTCTATGGAGTTAATCGCATCTTGTTCATCATCAATAATTACAACACTAATCATATTTCTTATTTTTAGGCTTTAAAGATTAATCTAACAATAGTGCCCTTCGAAATTCCTTGTTCGTCGACAGGGTCTGTATAGGTTACATTAAAATCTTTATTATAAATATTATTAATTAGTTCTATTCTGTCTTGAGTAATCATAGTTCCCATAGACTTGTGAGTATTATTTTTCTTCTGATTAATTTCTTCGGATTTTGTTCTTCCTACTCCATTATCTGTAATAGTGCAAATTACTGATTCTTTTTCAAAAACGAAAGAGATTTTAAGAAAACCCGCTGTTTGGTCATCTTTATTCATAATACCGTGCCAAATTGCATTTTCCACAAAGGGTTGTATTAACAAAGGAGGAATATTAATACTCATTAAATCTAAATCGGGACTTACTTCTATTTCATACCGCATTTTATCTTTAAAACGTAACGATTCTAATTCTAAATATAGATTTAATGCCACCAATTCTTTGTCTAAGGTGATTAGGGAGGATTGTGAATTTTCGAGAATAATACGTATCAGTTTAGAAAACTTTGTTAAAAAACGATTTGATAATCTGGTATCGTTTTGTAAAATATAATGTTGAATAGAATTTAATGAGTTGAAAATAAAATGAGGATTCATTTGACGTGTTAAAGCCAACTGACGATATTCGTTAATTTCTCTTCTAATCTTTTCTTTCTTTTGTTTAAATGAAAGCAAGATTTTATAAACTAGAAAAAATATTAAACCTAATAATACAAATACTATTACAAAAAACCACCATTCTAACCAAAATGGGTTTCCCACTTTTATTTCTAATTCGGCAACAGAGTCGCTCCATATATTGTTTTCATTAGCAGATTGGACCTGAAATGTAAATTTACCAGAAGGTAAAAATGGATATATTGCATTTCGATCAGAGGTATAAGTCCAATCATTATCTAATCCTTTTATTCGAAAACGGTAATGTATTCTTGCTCTACTTCGAATATGAATAGCCTTATAATTAATTGTAATATTGTTAGAATAGTAATCAATAATTAGACGCTTTGTGGCTTTTTCAACTACTTTTCCATCCACAATAATTCTTCTAATTTTAACCTCTGGAATACTTTTATTGAGATGAAACGCTTTATAATTAAAAAAACCTAACCCCCTGTTTGTAGCTAAGAAAACATAAGTATCGTTAGCCAAAACATCGTTAATTTCGTTAGTTATTAGTCCATCGTTTTCTAAAATATTAGTAATTGCCGCTTTACTATTAGGTCGAGTGATGTCGATTCTACTTAGTCCTTTTCTTGTTCCCACCCAAAGATATTTTCCATAAACAGAAATAGATGTGACAGAATTACTTACCAAACCGTCTTTCTCTGAGATTTGCCAAATACTATCGTTCTGGATTTTGACAATCCCTCTATCATTAACCGCCAACCACATGGCTCCAATAATACTGTCTTTTACTATATCTAAAATATTAGTCGATAACAATTTATTGTCTTGGTTATAATTATATAGTTTATTATCTTCAAATCTCCAAAGTCCATTTTTACATGCTAACCACAAGTTTCCATTTGGTTCCGTATAAATAAAATTCACATTAAGATTCTTAAAATTATTCGACGAGCTCTCGAAGATTATCTTATTATTCTGCAATTGTGCAAAACCATCTGTTTTACTAATCCATAAATCGTTTCCGACCCCTGCATTAATTCTATTAATTCTTGAATGGTTTCCATAATTATTATCTAATCTAAAAAGTTCCACCAATTCTTCTCCTTGAAAATAGGATATTTTATTCTTAAAGCTTAACCAAAGTTTATCATTGAACCAATACAAGTCTGTTACGGAAGTATAATCTGGATTTTTAAACGTATAGTTCTTTATACCTGAGAAATTTATTCTTGCAATAGAATTATTGCCCGTAATGGCCCATAAAAAATTATTCGAAAAATCTAAATGAGTAATATTATTATCTAATAAACCATCTTTAGTGGTAACCTGTTTAAAATTCTGAGATGGCACATAAAATAGGCCTTCGTTGGTTGTACTTAGCCAAACACTATTTTGATTATCTAATATAACCGAACTAACAGACTCTTCTCTCAATTCTTGGTATATAGAAGGCTGAAATATGTCTAAGTTTCTATAACAAGCTGCACCACCAGATTCAAAACCAACCCACAAACAAGACTGAGAATCTATATCTAGTGAGCTAATATTTTTATCAAAAGTTAAGGTCTTTTCTATCCTAGTTGTTATAAAATATAACTTATTCTGACTAGCAATAAATAATTTTCCTTTTTCATATTTTACTAAAACAGGTTCAGTTTCATAAATCTTTGGAGATGAAATAAAAATAGATCCTCTGTCGCTTATTATTTCTAATTTCTTATTCTGGGAACTAAAAAAGTAAGTCAAATTTTCCCCTGATAAATTAACAATATTCACACTATCTGCAGACTGATATAAACAAGATAAATTGCCTATGCTATCTATTCGATAGCTTCCACTTTCGTGAATATTAAATTCTACAATATTATTTTCTATGGATAAGCTTGTGGGTTCAATAACATCACAATCCTTTAGTAAATTTAAAATACTTTGATTAAATAAATACGGATGAATACTATCGTCTTTATAAAAAGAAAGCAGACCCGATTGACTCAAAAACCAAATTGTATTATTTTGATCTTTGTACATTCTAACAATATCATTCTCGGGTAAGCCATCATTGATATCAAAATTTATAAACGAATAGCCATCGAAACGACTTACCCCACTAGAGGTGCTCACCCAAATATAATTTTCTTGATCTTGGAGTACTTGAGTGGTGTATGAGCTTGCAAGCCCACTACCCGACGAAAAATTATCGTATACAACTTCTTGAGCAAAAAGATGACTCAATAAAAAAATAAATATGTATAATAATATTAAACGCACTATTCTGTTAGTCTTTGCTTAACAGCCTCAAAACTTAATACTCCTGCTGCTACCGAAACGTTTAAAGAATCGAATTCATTATGCATTGGAATTTTTACTAACTGCTCTGCTTTTCTCATTAATTCTGTCGAAACACCAGTATCTTCGGACCCCATAATTATTGCGGTAGGTCGAGTAAAGTCAACTTGATAATAATTGTCTTGAGCCTTCTCTGTTGCCGCAATCACTTGTACTCCACTCTGTTGCAAAAACGATACTACATCTGATAGATTCTCCTCTCTACAAATTGGTATTTTCAACAGTGCTCCTGCCGATGTTTTTACAGCATCTGGACTTACTCGTGCAAAATTCTTTGAGGGAATAATTATTGTTTGAAATCCTGCCGATAAACAAGTTCTAGAAATAGCTCCAAAATTTCTCACATCGGTCAAACTATCTAGAATCATTATTAAAGGTAATTCGCCATCTTCAAAAATCTGCGGTAAGACATCTTCTATACTATGAAAATCTATTGGTGAACTAAGAGCAATACAGCCTTGGTGATTTTTGCGGGTAATTCTATCTAATTTTTCTTGAGGAACAAAAAATAAAGGAATACTTAATTGTTTTGCTCGAGCAATAATCGAATTAATAATTTCGTCTGATTTACTTCTTTTTATCAGAATTTTATCAATCATTGCACCTTCTTCGAGCGCTTCAAATACAGGATTTACACCATATATAAAATCGTTACTTTTCTTCATCATAACACACGTAATTTAACTTACTAATAATCAATTCAATAACAAGATTGAAGAGTATTCGAGTTTATTTAATACTATTTTCAGACTGCAATTATATTGAATCGTAATTTTCTATAAAGTTAATCATTTTTAATATGATCAAAGATATAAAAAAAGCCCACTTTGTTTGAAGTGAGCTTAATATATAATTATTGTACGAATGTACTCATTAATTTATTTCGTACTTTCTAAGCTTAGTTAGAATACATTTGAATTATCCACATTTAGAGTATCCACAATTATTACAAGATAAGCAACCTTCTTTATACTCCATTGTACCTTCGAGACCACATTCTGGGCAAACGGTACCTTCTTTCGCTTTTGTACCGTCTTCGATATATTTCTTAAGCGCTCTTTCTACACCCGCTTTCCAACTATTAATGCTATCGTTGTCTAATTGCAATGATGAAACTAAGTTAATAACATTTGTGATTGGCATATTATATCGTAAGACCCCAGATATTAATTTAGCATAATTCCAAAATTCTTTATCAAATAACCGTGATAAACCTCCTAGAGTATTTTCGTATCCATGTTTATCAATGTATTGAAAATCGTAACGAGAAACACCTTCGTCGTCTCTAACTTTAATAATTCTACCCCTATCTACCGACTTTGGGAATATTAGTACGTCGTCGTCAACTTTACCTGTAAACACTTCGTATGGAGAGCCATCAAGCAAGCCAATAAAAGAAATCCATTTTTCATTATTATTATTGAAACGAACTACATCTGCTTCTAATACCTTAGGTCGTTTTTTTACTTCATTCGTGGTTGATTCTTTCTTTTCTTCTTTAGTTGAAATTAATACTCCAGAACGAGAACCGTCTCTATAAACAGTCACCCCTTTACATCCTGACTCCCATGCTGTTTGATATACATTTCCTACTACTTCTTCAGCAACATCATTAGGTAAATTCACGGTTACCGAAATAGAATGGTCTATCCACTTTTGGATTCTGCCTTGCATTTTAACTTTAGAAACCCAGTTAACATCATTAGATGTAGCTCCAAAATAAGGTGATTTCTTAACTAAAGCATTAAGTTCATCTAAACTGTAATCTGCTATTAATTTTGAATCGTATCCATTGGCATCTAACCATATTAAGAATTTATGGTGAAATACATTGTACTCTTCCCAAAAATCTCCTACTTCATCTTTAATTAAATCTTCTAATTTAACTTGAGCATCATTAGGATTTACTTTTCTTCTTCTTCTATAAACTGGTAAAAATACAGGCTCTATTCCAGAAGTAGTTTGTGTCATCATACTGGTTGTCCCTGTTGGAGCAATCGTCAATAAAGAAATATTTCGACGTCCATAACGCTCCATATCTGCTATTAATTCAGGATCGGCTTTTGCTAGTCGCTTAATAAATGGATTAGTTTTTTCTCTTTGATAATCAAATATTCTAAATTCTCCTCGATCTCTAGCCATGTCTACTGACGAACGATATGCTGCTAAGGCTAAAACTTTATGTACTTCAACAGAAAAATCAATAGCATTATCGCTACCATATTGCAAACCTAAAGCAGCTAACATATCACCTTCAGCTGTAATACCAACTCCAGTTCTTCTTCCCTCTTCGGCTTTAGTTTTAATATTATTCCATAAATTTCTTTCTACTCTTTTAACCTCTAAACTTTCTGGATCATTATCAATTTTAGTTAAAATGCCATCAATTTTTTCTATTTCTAAATCGATAATATCGTCCATTATTTTTTGTGCAAAACCAACGTGCTTACGAAATAAATTAAAATCGAATTTTGCTTCTTTTGTAAAAGGATTATTTACGTATGAATACAAATTTATAGCTAACAAACGACAACTATCATAAGGACACAAAGGTATTTCACCACATGGATTGGTTGAAACCGTTTTATATCCTAAATCGGCATACGAATCGGCAACAGACTCATTAATTACTGTATCCCAAAATAATATTCCGGGCTCTGCTGATTTCCATGCGTTATGCACAATTTTCGACCACAATTTAGTGGCATCTATATCTTTAGTATAAGTTGGATTTTTTGAGTCTATAGGATATTGTTGGCGATAGGTGGTTCCTTCTTTTACGGCTTTCATAAAAGCATCATCAATTTTAACAGAAACATTTGCTCCTGTAACTTTAGTGCTATCTGTTTTAGCATCTACAAAATCTTCGGCATCGGGATGTTGAATCGATACACTTAGCATAAGTGCTCCTCTACGCCCGTCTTGTGCTACTTCTCGTGTAGAGTTAGAAAACCGTTCCATAAAAGGAACAATTCCTGTCGATGTTAAAGCGGAGTTTAATACCGGACTACCTTTAGGTCTAATATGTGACAAGTCGTGCCCAACGCCTCCTCTGCGCTTCATTAATTGTACTTGCTCTTGGTCAATCTTAAGAATTCCACCGTAAGAATCAGAATTTCCTTCGTTCCCTATCACAAAACAGTTCGATAAAGACACCACCTGCTCGTTATTTCCTATCCCCGACATAGGACCTCCTTGAGGTACAACATATTTAAAATCTTTCAACAAATTATAAACTTCATCCTCGGTCATCGGATTAGAATATCTGTTTTCTACTCTTGTTATTTCTTTAGCCAAACGTTTATGCATATCGTCTGGAGATTTCTCGTAAATATCTCCATTGGAGTGTTTAAGTGCATATTTATTCACCCACACTCTTGCAGCCAAATCGTCGCCTTTAAAATACTTTACAGAAGCTTTAAAAGCCTCATCGAAAGAATAAATTCTTTTTTGCTTTTTACTTGTCATTTTTTCGGTCACAGTTTCTTTCACTAACATCGCTTATTTATTTATATTCAATAATATAGTTATCTAAAGGATTCTTTGGGGAATCGATGTGCAAGGTAGAAATTTATGACGTTTTTTACCCATAAAGGTTATAAACAGCCCGTTGAAAACTTAAATTTTCACTGCTCTAGGTAAAGGATATCAAGCTACTCATGAATTATAAACAAAAATTGTTGAATAACTTTTGCATAATATCAAATTCACGGTATACCAGCTATTTATAGTTAAAAATAACAGCTTCTAGTCATAGAAATAAAAGCAAATATGATATTGAGTTTGTTAGTTTGAGTAATTTTTAATAAATATTCTTGAGTAAATACTTTCGACAGCTCCTTTACTTTTGTAGATAAAGTCTTTAGCTTTTTTTCCCATTTTTTTATTAGCGATTTCATCTGTAAAAAGAAGATTTAGAGCGGAAAAAAGTGACTCGAAATTCGAAACAGAAATTACGGCTTTTTCTTCTAATAAGTCGTTTGCTTCTTGAAATTTTGAAAATTGTGGTCCAAAAATGACTGGTTTACCATAAACTGCAGCTTCTAATATATTATGCAAGCCTGTTCCAAATGCACCTCCTACATAACAGACTGTAGCATACTGATATATAGAGCTTAGCATGCCAATGTTATCAATAATCATGACATTGATTTTCTTTTTTGAAGTCTTATTAATTCTAGAATAACGCTCAGCATTAAGCTTTAAGCTTGATTCTATGCGCTTTAAATGTACTTCGTGAATTTCGTGCGGGGCTAATATATACTTATACTCGACATGCGTATTTATATATTCTACTAATAAATCTTCGTCTTGAGGCCAAGAGCTTCCAATTATTAAACATTTCTTGGTTCCTACAAAATCTTTTACTTTAGGTATTTCGTGAACTTGTTCTGCAATTTCTATCACTCTATCGAAACGGGTATCTCCTGTTTTTACGGCATTAGTATAACCTAGCGAGTTTATCAAATCTAAAGAAGATTGATCTTGTAAAAAAAAACAATCAAAGTTCGTTAATTGTTTTTTAAACCAAATACCATAAAATTTAAAGAATATTTGGGATGATCTAAAGATTCCAGAAACTAGATAAAGAGGACTATTATGTTTTTTTATTTGTGATAAATAATTGTACCAAAACTCGTACTTAATAAAAAAGACTTGCTGAGGATTCGCAATTTGCACAAAATCTTTAGCATTTTGGGGTGTATCAGCTGGTAAATAGCAAATATAATCTGCTTTATCGTAATCTTTTCGAATTTCGTATCCCGAAGGGGAGAAAAAAGTTAAAAGCAAGAAAATATCTTTTTGCTCTTTTTTAATCTTCTCAATTAGCAAACGTGCTTGTTCAAACTCTCCTAAAGAAGCTGCATGAAACCAAATAACTTTTGATTCTTTAGGAATGGCTTTTTGTAATTTTTGGCGCCAATTTTTCCTCCCTTCTATCCACAATTTAGCTTTCG
>JAMOQL010000105.1 GCA_027064025.1 Bacteroidales bacterium | reverse complement strand
CCCAAACATAGCTTAACGAAAAATCGAAACCAGCTGCAAAACCTTTAAACTTTAATCCTGCGGTTGAACTTTCTGCTAAATTATATCGTGGCATATTTATTTGGTCGGTCATTCCCATTAGGCTTGTTCCTTGTGGCATTTCCATTGATGGCGAAAGTGCTGTTGCAAAAATACCAACAGGCATATTGGCTGGTTGGAAAAATGGAATATATGCGCCTTGTAAAGAAAATTCTGAATTAAAATAATAATCTAAACTAATCGCATCGGAACCTCTGTGGCGACCGAAGTCTAAAACATCTTCTAAATCGTAAGGGTTAAGATTGTCGGTAGGGTTTAGTTTGTCGGCTGTACCCCAAACAATTCGCTGACGACCGATTTTCACATCTAAATTCTTACTTAAAACTCCAAACAGCTGAACATAAGCTTCTCTTACTTCTAAGTTGTATGGGTCAACAATTCCTTTGTTATAAAGATCTGCCGATGAATTTATTTGTGGCAATCCTATGTTTCTTAACCAAACCTCACTATAAAATTTTGAGTTATCGGTTATCTTTTTGTTAAATTTTAATGTCAAGCGATTTTCATTCCACGCCCAATCGTTTGGGTCATCAAGCAAAAATCGTTGGTCGGTCATTAATTCTCCCGACAATTTTAATTTGTTGGCATTCTCTTGTGCTTTTGCAATGTTTGCACTAAACAGAAGTGCTATCGCTCCAATGATTATTAAATTTATTTGTTTCATTTTATTCCTTTTAAATAATTAAACTGTTCCTAATTGTAATTTTTTGACAATATTGTATTCAGAAATTAATTCATCGAAAATATCTGTGACAGATTGCAATTTATCTGTTAAATATGCATTTGTTCCTGCAAAGGCAAAACCCTCTTCCATTTTTCCTTGTGCTGCATTAAATAAGGATTGTGCAATACAAAAAGAGACTTCTTTATAATTACACGTTTTAAGACATTTCCAAGGACAATTAATAGGCTTTTCTATTCCTTTCAAAATATCACTCACAAAATTATTTTTTATAACTCTTGCTGGTAAACCCACGGGGCTGTCAATAATTGTAATATCTTCTTTTTTTGCAGAAATATATGATTTCTTAAATTCTTCATTTGCATCGCATTCGAAAGTGGGAACAAAACGAGTTCCCATTTTCACAGCTTTTGCACCTGACTGCATTATGTTATAAATATCTTCCCCGGTGTATATTCCACCTGCCGCAATAACAGGGATTTCTTTATTAAATTTTTCTTCAAAAGGTTTTAAAACCTCAACTGTTTCTTCTATTAAATCAGACAATTTAATTTTAGGGTTAATTAAATCTTTTTTCTTAAATCCTTGATGACCTCCTGCCATGGGGCCTTCTATAACAACACCATCAGGAACTCGATTATAATTATTACTCCAATATTTAAAAATAAGATTTGCTGCTCTTGCCGAGGAAACTTTTGGAATTATCTTAACTCCTGAGTTTTCTAGTACTTCAACAGGAAGATTAACAGGATTTTTTAAAGGTAATCCCGCACTAATAAAAACGACATCTATTTTTTCTTCTATTGCAACTTTTAGCAAATCGTCAAAATCAGATATAGCCACCATAAGGTTTATACCAATTACACCATGTGGCGATAATTCTCTTGCTTTTTTTATTTCTTTTCGTAAAGCCCGTTTATTTGCATTTCGAAAGTTTTTTATATAGTCTGGCTCTGTCATACCTATGCCAACAGCAGAAATTACACCAATACCTCCTTCATTTGCTACAGCTGACGCAAGACCAGATAAGGAAATTGCCACTCCCATACCTCCTTGAATTATGGGAACTTTTACTATTAGGTTTCCTATTTTTAATGGTTTCATATTTTTAATTATTATATTCAATATCTAATTGATATTTATACAATAAACCCTCAAGATTTAATGCAGAAAATTTTGCTTTCTTTAATCTATTATAATCAGGGTCTATTGAATAATTATTTGCAGTTCTGAAATCTACTTTTTCTAATATTGTATTTGAAAATATAGCACCTGTTAAATCACAATCAGAAAATACTGAGCTAGATAAATTAACTTCAGAAAAATCTGTCTCTTGTAAAGAGCACTTTTCAAACCTTGTTTTCAATAATTTTGTGCCGAAAAATGTAGAATAATCTAAATGACAATTATAAAATGAAAAAGAGAACGAAAATTTGTCACATTCCGAAAAGTCGACTCCTAAAATCTTGCACCCCTTAAATATTGCATTTCTAAAACCTGTCCCTCGTATTTTTGTCATCGAAAAATCGCAATTTTCAAAAGTGCAATCTTCAAAACTAATATCAATAAGGTCACTTTTTGAAAAAACACAACTCACAAATTCGCATTTATAGAACTCAGTATCTCTTAATCTTTTTTCTGTATAATCAATGTTCTTAAACGACTTGCTTTCGTACAAGTTAACTTTATTTGTCATAATTTTTATCTGAAATTTAAAATAAGAGGAGGGCATTATTAACTAAAAAAATAAATCTGTTCCTAATAGACTGATCGTTCCCCTCCTCCATAATTTATTTATTGCTTTAACTTTCTTACTGTAAAGTCATCATCAGTTAAACCTGTGTCGTATTTAATGTCAGACATTTTCATTATGGTTTTATGATTCTTCTTTAAATCGACCATATTTATTTCTTTAGCATTCCAATATTTGCCAATTTTCTCAAATTTATAGGTCGCTTCTTTTATTTTTTTATTCCCTTTATCGTAAAATTCCATATAGGTAGGATAGTAATTGATTTTATCTAATTTCACGATAACTTTTGAATAAGAAGACTTTTTAGATGTTGGTTTTAATTCAACCACTAATAAATTACCTTCTGTTTTTAATAACTTTGCAGTATATTTCTCAACAAATAATTTGGCTTCCATATCTTCGTAAGCAAAATCGGTTCCTGCAAATTTTGATGATTTTACAGAGGATGATATTCTGCGTTCTTTACCAAATGCAGGCATATATAAATACATTACATCGTTTGGCAAAGACAAGGTTGCAATTCCTGCTTGTGAAGATGGGGCTGTAAACCTAAACAATCTTTTATCTGTTCCTTTTTGAATGGTCGTTGCCTCACGAGTTTTCTTTTTACCTGCTTTATCTATTAAGATAATCTGCGTGTTACCTGTCATGTCTTTAGGAGAATACATTACTTCGTCCAATTTTTTAAGAATGGTGTTTCCATCTTGTGCATTGGCATTAAATCCAATTAAAAGGAATAATGCACTTACTAATACTGAAAATTTTACTGTTTTCATTTTTCTAAATTTTAAATGTTTATAAATTAATTTATTTTACTGTTATTTGCTTTTTTCTATTTGTCAATATTAATATCACAGGCAATAGTGTTAAGGCTCCTAACCCTGAACCTATCATGCTTAAAGCTACCAACAGACCAAAATTTTGTAAAGGAACCATTTGTGAGAATAACAATACCAAAAATCCTGCGGCTACAGAAACTACATTTATTACAATAGCTTTTCCACTAACCATTATCGTGTCTTCCAAGGCTTTGTTAATATCGCCTGTTTCTTTCATTGAATGATTAAAATGTGTAATTACGTGTATGGAATAATCGATACCGATACCAAGAGCAATACTTGCAACAAGCACTGTTGCAATATCTAATGAGATACCTACATAACCCATAAAACCAAATAAAATGGCAATGGTTGCTATAATTGGAATTGTGGCATAAACACCTTTTGAGAAAGACCGTAACATTAGCCCTACTATAATAAGAACCATTAATATGGCTATGATTAAGCTACTTGCCTGACTGGATAATAAACTCTCGCTCATTCTTACATAAACCGAAGGCATTCCTGTTATTGATATTTGACAATCTTCTGTAGAGTTTTCTGTTATATATTTATCCATATAATCTACAAAATCACTCATTTCTTTACTGTCTGATGAGGCAAATTTAGACTGAATTATTCCTTCATCAAGCTCATCGGTAATAAGCTGAGATAAAATATCTTGTCCGTCTAATAAAAACCATAATTGCTCAATTTTTTCTTTAGAAGTTGGTATTTTCTTGCCCTCACCCATTGCATTATTCATTTCTTCTACTAAATCGGCAATAGATTGGGTAGTCGATATTTCAGGGTATTGTTCCATATAGTCTTCGGTTTTAATCATCATATTTAAAACTTCCGGACTTTGTATGTCGCCTTTAAAAACTACAAATACAGGTTGAGAACCACCAAATTTTTCTTGCATCACATCTTCTGATACTCTGGTTGGATTATCCTCTTTAAAATACTCATTCATATTTACACTGGTAGTTATTAAAAACATACCGCCAATACTCAATGCTATTAATGCCCCCCATGCGATTAGAGTATATTTAGGGTGATGAAACAAGAGGTTTACTAATGGACGCAGTATTTTATTTGATAAAAAGTTGTTTTTTTGAGTATTGTTATATTGTTCTTTGCTAACATTCTTTTTATGTAAAGCTAATGCAGATATAACCGCAGGCACAAAGAATAGTGATAACATAAGTGCAAACAAAGTTCCCAGTGAAGTAAATATTCCGAAATCACGAATCATGGTTAAATATGCTCCGAATACGAATGATACAAAGCCGATAGCGGTGGTTACTGCTGCCAAAATTACAGGTATAAATATATAAGCCATTGCTGTTATTATTGCCTTCTTTCTATCTTTGTCGAAAGTTTGGTTAAGCCTATTTAAAACGTGAATGGTATAGGCGCTACCAACAGCTAAAAGTATGATTGGAATGTTATTAGAAATCATAGTTAGTTGGTAACCTAATACTTGCATTAATCCCAAAGTCCAAACAACAGAAATACCTGCTGTTAGTAATGGCATTATAACACCTCTTGCCGATTTAAAACTTAAAAACAATATAAAGGCAATTAATAAAAACACAATCGGTAGCAGATAAGTTATGTCAGCCATTATTAAATCTGCTACATCGTTCATCATCATTGGCAGACCTCCGTAATATACTTTTTCTGGAAGGTTTATTTGCTCTACTTTATTTTTTACATCTGCAGCAACGGCTTGCTTGTCAGCATCATCGAGTAGAGTAAACATTATTAAAGTGGCAGTGCCATCTTCGCTAACAATGGAGCCACTATACATATCTTTAGAATTTACATAGGCTTTTAAACTATCTAATTCATTTTGTGTTTGTGGCAATTCATATTCATCAACCAGTTTTCCTATTTCCAAACCAAATTCGGTTGATTTTATATCAATTATATCGGTAAGACTTGTTACAGTAGAAATACCGTCGGTAATTTTTAAACTATCGGTAATTTGTTTTACGTGTTCTAATACTTCGGTTTTAAAAACATCATCAGTTTCTAAAACAACCATTCCCATTGCATTACCACCATATTTATCCCCAACATTTTTATATAGTTTTGCTATGGGGTCATCATCGGGTAGTGAGCTTAACACATCTGAATTGATGCTTATGTTTTTTAACTGCATACCAAAAAATACAGTTAATGCAACTACCGCCAATATTATTGGCCATTTTAGTTTTACTATTAATTCTGCTAATCTGTTCATATTTAAAAAATTTATTTATTTATACTTTTATTGTTTTATAGTCAGTTTTATTCAAAAAAAATTATTGTTCGCTCAATTTTATATTGATAGATTTATTTGCATTCAGACTAAATTTTGCATCTTCGTATTTTGGAGCTCCCATAAAGCCTTCTGCATTATTTGATACACCTACAGGTTCTTTTGGTATTCCTAAGAAATTTTGATTTATTTCTCCGTTTTTATCTATATCTTGATAAACTGATACAGCATAAGTTCCCGATTTTAAAAATTTAAAATATACGCTTGTATTGTTTTTAGTAAGCTTTATTTTTTCAAATTTGCTTGCTTTTGATATTTCAATAGGAAATCCTTCTTCAGAAGTATATAGATACACGTAAATATCACCCTTAACACTTTCTATACCTGTTATGTTTACTGTTAATATATTTTGTTGTGCAAACACAACTACACTAACTAAAACAAAAACCATTATAAATATTATCTTTTTTACCATCGTTTTAATAATTCAACCCGACTGTATTGGTGTTTTGATCGGGCTTATGTTAAATTTTTTCATCACTCTGTATCTTTACAAGCCAAACCGTATATTAAAATATTAAGCATACTGTCTAAACGACTGTTTACTTCCGAATACTTATTTTCTATAAAAAAAGGAATTTCTAAACCTTTTAAGGCTGTTGCTATCCCATATGCATAAGATTTTGCTTCACTCTCGTTAATATTAAATTCTTTTTTATAAATACCGTCCTGTAAAATCTGTTCTATAAATAACACCTCGTTTTCATCATATTTTGTTCTGTATTTTTGAATAAAAGTAAAATGATTAAAATAATCAGATTTAATGGCTGAATATAAGTTTGCAAGTTGGTTTATTATATCCATCCTAGTAATAATGTATTTTTTTAATTTTGATTTACAATCAATATTTGCCGTTATTATTTTATTCAACTCTACGAACATCGTATTACCTTCTTTTTCTACTACAGCAGCGAATACTTCGTCTTTACTTTTAAAATAATGATACAAAGTGCTTTTGCCTTTTCCTGCTGCTGTGGCAATCTCGTCCATAGTAGATTTTCGGAAACCATACCTCTTAAAGATATTTTGTGCTTCTTCAATTATTCTATTTTTAATATCAATGTCTTCCATCACTATCTAATTAAATACTATTCGACTATTTCTGTACTTTAGTCTGCAAAGAAATATATTATTTTTATTGTATGCAAGTTTTTTTTGAAAATTTAACATCTTTTTTGAGTGAATTATTTTTAGGTCTATTTATTATATCTACAAAGTAATGTGTAATTATATTTATAAACATTTTACTCATATAGTCTTTTACTTTACTGTGATATTTAATTCTTCTATTTGTTCAATTAATTCGGCTACTGTTTTAGCATAATACATACGCTCACCCGCCGTAATACATAATCTATCTTCAATATTCATTACTAATTCAGCCATATCTAGATTATCGAAACCTAAATCTTTAAATTCAGATTCATTATTGATTTCTGATGTATCTATATCCGACAACTTGCTTATTATTTCTATTATTAATAGTTCCATTCTTTAGTTTTAATAATTAATTATTTAAGAATATCTTTTATCTAATATGAAATTATCAGGGAATTTAGCATGTGCATTTCTGAAAATTTCATTTATTTCTATCATTGTATTTTTAACATTATCTGTATTATATATTGTAGTTTTAATACCTAATTTTTTATTTTTATAATCTAAATATCCCACAACAATAGGTACCTTTGCTTTTTGAGCTATGTAGAAAAAACCTTTTTTCCACATAGCTATTTTTTGTCTGGTGCCCTCTGCGGCAATAACAAGATTAAATTCTGAGTTGCTTTTTATGTAGTCTACAGATTGATAAATAATAGAGTTATCCTTATTGTATCGGTCAACAGGTAAGGTCCCAAATATTTTCATTATTATATTCATCGGAAAAAAAAACAATTCCTTTTTTACCAGAACTATATTTTTTACCCCCATTTCGTTCATAAACATTTTGCCTAAAATAATATCCCAATTGCTTGTATGTGGGGCAATTACAACCACACTTTTTTTTATATCGGGGAATTTACCTACTATTTCCCACCCAAAAAGTTTTAATATTTTACCTGATAATGTTTTCATTATTTTATTCCTTTGATAATAAATATTAGAGAAAAGCTTATTGGCTTGAATTTTATTTTTGTTTCAATAAATCGATGCTTAATAGTGTAATAAATTAATAATGAATATTTATTGGTAAAAAGCATACCGCCTTCCTTGAGTAGTGCATAGGATTTAAAAACAATTCGTCTCGTTTTTCTACTATCAAAAAAACTGAATCCTACTGTAGAAATGATACAATCTACCTTTCCTAAATACCCTTGTTTCTCTAAAATCGATTTAGCACTATAAGCATCTGCATCGTATATCCGTAGGCGTTTATCTTGCAATTGCAATAAATCAGTCACCTTTTTATTATCTGTTTCGAATACAAAAAGCAGACTATCATCATTCATCTTTTCCAAAACTTCGGTTATAATCTGTCCATTAGTATATCCGTATTGAACAAGGATAATGGTTTTATTGAAATTAATTTTAGAAATAATATTTTCAGACAAAAATTTATACATTCTTATACTTTTATTGTTTTTTAGTCAGTTCTATTTAAAAAAATTAGCAATACCTTTTATCCAAAGCAAAATCTTGTGGATATTTACCTTTTACATCTTTATACATATCACATATTTCTGTAATAGTCTTTCTCATGTCAGCAGTATCTTGTAATACACCTTTAAAACCCATTTCTTTTTTCTTATAATCTATAAAACCTACCACTATTGGCACATTTGCACTTTTTGCCATATAATAGAACCCTTTCTTCCAATGGTCTGTTTTTGCTAACTGCCCCTCTGGAGAAAGCACAATATGTAGTTCGCTATGATTCTTAAATAATTCTGTTACGTCGTTAATAAATTCTTTGTTTTTAGAAACAGGTATAGAACCAAAAAGTTTAAAAAAAATATTTAATGGAAATTTAAAAAACTCTTTCTTTGACAAGAACTTATAGTTTATACCAAATTGCATTAAAAACAGCTTACCATAAAACCCATCCCAATAGCTTGTGTGTGGTGCAAATATTATTACTGATTTAGTTAACAAAGGAAAATTTCCAGATGTTTTCCAACCAAGAATTCTTAATATGTTAGTTGATATAATTCTCATATTTACTTTATTAATACATAATTTACATACTCAAAATAGCGATTAACAAATCGTTTATATGTTGTCGACCCTTCTGTTGCAGCAAAATTATGAGCTAAATCCTGTAAGAATGAAGGCACCATCTTTTCGATTAACACTTTTCGGTCAGGCGTAGCAAACGTTAAGGCCTCTACAACTTCGTTCGTGATATTTTCTTTTTTTAAAAATTCAAATAGTGAAATTTTAATTTGCCTATCAAGTAATTCTATATCCTTCTTTTGTCTAAAATCAGTTAATAATAAAACACCATCAGGTTTTAATACTCTATAAACTTCATTAAGAAAAACATCAACATCTGGGTAACGATGCGATGACTCTACATTTAAAACAACATCAAAAGAATTATCTGCAAAAGGTAGTTTTTGAGCATCTGCTTGAACAAAGATATTATTAGTTCCTTTATAATGCTTATTACAAAATTGTATTGCTTTTTTATTCAAATCAACACCTGTAACATTTTTTGGTGATAGGTAGCGATTAACATATGACAATCCACCACCTCTACCACAACCAACTTCCAAAATATCTTTACCTTTTACATCTACACCTGTTGCTGTATGATGGTATAGTTGTATAGAATATCTATTAGGCACATCTTCTTTGTCTAATTCTATTTTAATAGATTTAGATGAATAGCCATAATTCATAAATATGATTTCTGCGTTCTTATCTATGGTGCTTATATACCAATACCATATTTTGAAAAATATATTTTTTAGAGCGTCTTTCATTTAACTAATGTTTTTGTACTATTTATGTTTTGTGGTCAGTTTTAATTAAAAAAATTAGGCAGATAGACCCTTGGTTAATATACCCATCAGCCCTTCAAAGTAAGGAGAATATTTATTATATTTATTTTGTAAAAAGAACGGAATTTCAAGCCCTTTTAATACCATAATAAACATATCTAACAAAACCTCCATATCTTGAATAGGGGAAAATTCATTTGAGTCAACACCTTGTTGAATTATCTTTTTTAAGTTCTCTTTTTCCCAATTATCTAATTCACTTCTTATCTCATCAATAAAATCGAAATGTTCAAAGAAATCTGCTTTAATTGTTTCGTGATAGTTTGCTGCATCATTTAGCACTTCCATTCTTTTAGTAAGATATTTCTTCATCTTTCCAGATGCACTTAAATCGGTATCTTCTACAATAATTGATAATTGATTTTTTAGGCTTACAATCTCTTTATTTACAATTTCCGTAAATAAATCTTCTTTGCTTGCAAAATGGTAATAGAGCGAACCTTTAGCTTTCCTTGCAATCTTCGCAATTTCGTCCATAGATGTTTTATGGAAGCCAAATCGACTAAAAAGCTTATTTGCCACACTTAATATTTTATCTCTTGTATCTTCTGATGCCATAATAAATAGATTTATATAATCTGACTATTTATGTTCTAAAGTTTAAAGAAATAGATTATTATTTTATTATGCAAGAAATTTTGATAATTTAACATTTTAATCATCCATAATATCCATTGCTTTATCAAGTTCCTTATTTATTATTTTTGCATAAACTTGGGTAATACTTATGTCTGTATGGTCTAAAATCTTAGAAACGTGTTCAATTCTCATTCCTTTATTTAAGGCTCTTGTTGCAAAAGTATGTCGGCTTGTATGGAATGTTAATTTAAAAGGTAATTCAACATCCTCTCCAATTCTAATTAGTAATTTATTAACTTTTCGTCCCCATTTATTTTTTTCTGTATAGATAATTTCAGGGGCAATAGTATAGTCGTAATTGTTTCTAAGAAGAGGGAAGATGTAATCAGTTTGATTATCATTCGGATTCTTGTATTTTTCAATAATTTCTATTGCTTTCTTAGGAAGTTTAAATTGATGTTTTCTTTTAGATTTTCGAATGACTTTTACAATGCGACTTTCTTGTTCTATATAATTGTTCCATTTTAATTCAAGCACATCAAAAAATCTGAGTCCTCCTGCATAACTTACAAAAATAAACATATCATAATAGATGTCAGAATTTGCAAATGGTCGTTCTTTATAATCAAGAACAGCCTTAAATTGTTCTTCGTTAAGATAATTCTTAATTGGCTTTGGAACCTTAAAACGATAGTTTTTAAATGGGTATTTCTCTGAACCAATAACACCTTCGTTAATTGCGTGATTAAACATAATCTTGACAACTCTAAATGTATATTCAACTGTTGCAGCTTTGTTTCCAATTTTATAAAGGTGATTTTCATAATCTTTAACAAAATTTATATCAATTTCATTAAATGACAAATCTCTACTACCTTTGTATTTAGCTAACTTATCTACATAGCATTTATAAGTTGAATAAGTGCTTGGAGATAATGAGTATTTTAATTCTAATATTTTCTTATCGGCATATGTAAAGAAGTTTTTTGGCTTCCTTCCTACAATTTGGTCTTTAATTTTCTTAGTTGTTGCACCTCCGTTTATTTCTATCTCAATAGATGCTTTTTCAGCTTCTGCACGTTTCTGAATTATGAAGTTATTCAACTCTTGATAATTTGTTGCACCTTTCTTAATACTCATTTTTTCTTCATTCCAATATTTGGGTTCAACTTTAATACCCAATGAAATAAACTTGCTTTTTCTATCTTTAATAATTCTAATATATAAAGGTGCTAAACCAGTATTCTTATTTATTTTATCTTTTCTCAATATTATTTTTACACTTGCCATTTGAATAAATATTTAATTAATTTACTCGACAAATGTAGTGAAAAAAAACTATGAAATGGTAAAACAAAAGGTGTAACAAAAGTGTCGTTTGGTGTCCATTCAAGACCTTTTAATATCTCACAAATCAACCCTGCTTCCTTTTGTGCATAAGGACCTAGTGTGTTTTTGGCTGGACATTAATGAGCGTATGAATATAAGCATTTGTTGTGTGAAGTGCTTACTTGTTATTTTCTAAGTTTACTCTCAAATATTCATTTATCATATTCACATCATTTGTAATTGCATAAACAGATATAGTTGCTCCCGATATTGCATCAATATTTTTATTTACACTAAAAGCTACTTGATTCTCTTTATGTATAAACTGTTTTAACCAAGATTTTGCAGTTATCTCCTGTCCGTGAGTTGCTTGATAATTATAAACTTTTATATTTATTATTTGCTTGTCTTTATTAAAAGCTATTATATAATCAAAATACTCAAAGCTTTTATTAGTTGAATTATTATCAATTGAACAACCATCGGCTCTGCAACTATTAACTCTTCCAATATACACAGTCGAAAAGCTGTCAGTAGCAGTTTTTATAATAAATAGCTTACCGTTTAATTGATTATTATTTTGGATTTCTTTTAGACTAAACTCATCAATATTGTAGGTTTTTTTAATGAATTTACTAATCTTTTTATGTTGATAGTTTACATCTTGCTGGCTAAAACCAACAAGATGTAAAACTATTGTAATTATTGAAAAGAATACTTTCATATTAAAACATTAAACCAATTCCGGCATTAAACATTTGAGAATATTCATTATCACTGTTTGATTTGTAGAACTGATAATCGGATTTAACAACAACCTTAGGTGTTATTTTCCACGATATACCAGCAGTAATATATGTATTATAATATGCATCATTTTTTACAATATTATCTTCCACATTAGAATGTGTATCGTAAACTTCGTAACGAATAAAAGGGATTAATTGACTTTTAAACTTATCAGTTAAGCTAAATACATCGTATGCAACTTCGGCATAATATCCTATCATTTCGCTTCCTAAATCGCTTGATAATTTCTGATTATAAGCAGTTGTATTATCGAGTGAACTATAAATCAGTTGACCTCTTAAAGCCAATCCTTTTAACTGATAGCGCAAATCTAAACCTACCATAGATACACCAACAACAGTTGAATCAGCAGATTTAATTGCAATATCATCACTTTTTTCAAGCTTATCATATGCTGTTGATTGGGTTTTTCCGAAATAACCGGACAAGCCAATATTTAAACCTCGGATACCATAATATTCTACCTTTCCTGTAAAATTAGGAGAACTTATATACGAATCGGCTCCTTTCTGTCGTCCCTTTCGTAAGCCATTCTTTCCATTCAAATTCGCGTTACCATCATAACCATTAAATCCATTCACAACATATAGTTGATATTTTAATGATGCTTCTATTATATTACCAGATATACCCAATCCTAATTCTCGCCAAGTAGTTGGGGCAATATATTTATCAACCATCGGGCGTTCTACTCCATTAAATGTTGGAGGTTCGTGATATTCGTTAATTATCCCCATTGGGATTAGCATTAATCCTCCTCTTAAATTAATGTAATTATTTAGTTTGTATTGTAAAAAAGCCTGCTCAACATAGACTTCTTTAACGTGTTCGTATTCAATTTCCGATACAAATTTTAAACGCTCATTAAAATTATAACCAAACAACATTACTAATCTATGCACATCTAATGTGCCGCTGTTCAGTGTTGTAGAGCTAATAGGTTGGTTATAATCTAACTGTCCATAACCACCAATGGTAAACCCTTTATTATTTTTCAATAATTTATCTGCAGTATTTTCATATCTTACAATACTGTCATTTCCCTGTGCAATTACCATAACTGAACTTATGATAAAAATGCCTAATAAATATAATCTCATCTCTTTATCTTTATTTAGAATTAATAAAAACAAAGATCTAATGTTCGAGATTAACTAACAATACCTACAAATAGGGATTTTGCTAAAAAGATGTTAAAAATAGATGTGTTCAATTAGAATTTTTACACCAATACCTATCAAGACAAGCCCTCCAAAAACTTCAATATATTTTCCAAAGCGGATTCCGATATATTTCCCTAATTGCAAACCTATAATTGAAGCAAGAAATGTGACTATTCCTATAATTAATACAGGAATCATTATTTCAATATTTAATAGGGCAAAGCTTATACCTACTGCAAGAGCATCTATACTTGTTGCAATAGATTGCGCTATTAATGTAGATGTCTTTATTGTATTATTTTCTTTGAGTTCATTCTTTGAAAAACTTTCATAAATCATTTTCAAACCAATAAATACTAAAAGAACAAATGCAATCCAATGATCAAAGGTTTTTATATATTCTGATATTCCTATTCCGGCATACCATCCAATTAATGGCATTAAAGCTTGAAATATTGATAATGAAGAGGCAATTTTAAATTTATCGATTAAAGATATATTTTTAATTGATAATCCTTTTGCAACTGAAACAGCAAACGAATCAATTGACAATCCTAATGCAATTAGTAGTATTATTAAAATCTCCATTTATTCTTCATATTAAAATACCTTCGCATTGCACACAATGCCCTTCTAAACGTAGTTCATCTTTGAGAACGAAGATATAAAAAAGTTTACTTTTTTGGATCGAAAGTTAGAAAAGATGTACCAAATTA
>JAMOQL010000104.1 GCA_027064025.1 Bacteroidales bacterium | reverse complement strand
TATTTTGCATTAAGAACAGGCCCATCAACAAAATAGCCATTAGGATTAGGTCTATCTAATACCAAAAACGTAATATTATTCTCGGCACAAGCTTCCATAGCAAGATGCATTGTAGAAATGTAAGTATAAAATCGAACCCCAACATCTTGGATATCAAAAACTAAAATATCTATTCCTTTAAGTTGTTCAGCAGTCGGTTTTTTGTTCTTTCCGTACAAAGAAATAAGAGGCAATCCTGTTCTTTTATCAACTGAATTTTCTATAACTCCACCTGCATCTTCGAGACCTCTAAAGCCGTGTTCTGGGGCAAATATTTTCTTAACATCAATACCTAAACTAATTAAGGTATCAACCAAATGCGTTTTACCAACAAAACTAGTATGATTTGCTAATACAGCTACTTTTTTTCCCTTTAAAAGAGGAATGTATTTATTAGTTCTTTCTGCTCCGACTTTAACAGAATCAAATTTAATGGCCCAAACATTTTGAAGATTTAGTACCATCGTTATTACTATAATAATTATTACTCTCATAGGATTAACTTATAAATTTATATAGATTTGTAAAATTAATATTCAGAACTGTAAATTCCAAGATAAAATTGAATAGCTCTCTTTTTATAGCAAAAAAAATAATTACGGCTGGTAAAGGTTCAAAGAAAAATTCTAAAACCATTATCAAAATAGCAACTATAGGAACTATCCTCAGTACTGTTATTATGATTCTTACTATATTTATCAGTCATGGATTTAAAGAAAATATCATTGAAAAAGTTAGAGGATTCAGTTCTGATATTCAGATTCTCAATTATGATGCCAATCAATCTTTCGACTACAAGGCAATCAGTTTAACCGACGAACAAGCCAACAAAATATCTACAATTGATAATATTAAATCTGTTGCTGGTTTTATAAGCAAACCATCCATACTAAAATACAAAAATAACATTGAGGGAATTGTTCTAAAATCTTACCAATCGACCAATGACTATGATTTCTTCAGAAGAAATATTATCAAAGGTAAATTTCCTAATTTCGATAATAAAGAAATTCTTATTTCGGAAGAAATGTCGATGCGTTTACAACTAGACACAGGGCAAAAAGTTTTACTTTATTTTATTCAAGACCCTATTCGTTTTAGGAAACTAAAAGTAAGTGGTATTTACAAAACTGATATTTATGAATTCGATCATCTATTTGCGGTTGTAGACATTCGTTTATTACAAAAATTAAATTCATGGGAATGCAATCAATATAGCGGATTTGAAATCATATTAAAAAACTCAAACAAGGAAATTGATAGTCAAAAGAAAATTGATCAAATTATACGACCACAATACTTTAAAAAAGATAAAAGAAAAACACTCCTAAAATCAAAAAACAAACACGAACGTTACCCAGAATTTTATTCTTGGTTTAATCTGTTTGATAATAATGTTCTTGTTATTATTTCCTTAATGATTGCTGTAGCTATTATCAATCTAATATCGGCCTTACTTATTATTATTATAGAAAACACCAACCTTATTGGAATGCTAAAATCTTTTGGTTCTGAGAACGGATCAATACGAAATATTTTTCTTTATTTATCAATCTATCTAGCTCTAAAAGGAATTGTTTGGGGCAACATTATTGCTCTAGTATTGGCTTTCTTGCAATATTATTTTCAGATTATTCCTCTAGATGCAAAGAATTACTACATATCTTATGTGCCAATTGGCTTCGACTGGCTTAACCTATTAATATTAGACGTCTTGTCTATATTACTGATTATCATGTTTTTAATAATACCAAGTAGTTACATTTCACGAATTTCTCCAATAAAAGTAATCAGATTTAATTAATTTATAGAAAAACATTTGTCAACGTACATTTTATTGGTATATTTATGCCTTGAAATTTGCACAATGACCCAAACTACTACACATTCAGAATTAAAATATGCAATCGAGTTATTTAACGCAATGGTTAAGGATAACCTTGGTTATATTTATCGTGGTAGTTTTAACGATGATATCTCAGATAGTATTTTAGAACTTACTGAAATTTCTTTACAATCAGAAGAACAATCTTCTAAGATTAAAAAGAGAGTATATGCCATCATGGTAGAGGGTCTACAAAACATTACAAGGCATCAAGATTCTAGTCCTGATGTTAAAGCTGAGTATAAAAGTATTTTTGTTCTCCAAAAACTAGACGAAAAATACTTTATTACCACAGGGAATATTATTGAAAAACAAAATATTGATAATATTAAAACCTTAATAGCCAAAATTAATAAGCTCGATAAAGACGAACTTAAAATTTATTATAAACAAGTATTAGAGGAAGGAACTTTATCTAACAAGGGTGGTGCGGGCCTAGGATTAATAGATATGGCAAAAAAATCTGGCAATAGATTATCCTACCATTTTAAAAAACTCAACGACAATTTATATTACTTTTATTTACACACAGTCCCCTCTTTAGAGGTTGCAGACGATATTGCCGTAAATGGAAAAAGTCATTCTTTAGACCGTATTGTTAAGGTACACGATATTTTAAACCAAGAGGATGTATTAATGATTTTTAATGGTGTGTTTAATAAAGAAAGTTATTCCAACATTATATCATCGCTAGAAAAAAATATTTCAGAGACTAAGATTCTTAAAAATAAACTTACGGAGATTACATCCGAAATGCTCCAAAACATTGTTAAACATGGCGATGGAGTTTATGAAGAAAGAAATGGAAATCCTGGTATCTTTTATATTAGTCAACTTAAAGATTCCTATTTAATTACTACAGGAAATTACATTTTAAATTCTGAAATTAATAAAATATGTAATTTTGTTGATTCTATAAACGGCAGTTCTCTAGAAAACATTGAAAAGACATATCAGAAACTCCTAAAAGAAAATACCAATAACGGAAATATTCAAAAGTTAGGCTTCTTAGAAATTAGAAGACAAACAGGTTATCCTGTTCATTTTTCGGTTAAGAAAACTGATGAAAAGTATTCTTTTATTTCTTTCAGAGTAAAACTAAAACTAAATAACTAAGTATTATAAGCGAAATAATTTCTCCAAAATAAAATCGGATAACAAAATTCCTTTCCTACTAAATTTTATTGTGTTTTGCTGATATATTACCAATTCTTGATTCACAAAAGATTCTACATCTTTAATTATCTTCTGCTTATTAAGCGCCCCAAATTTTTCTGAATAACTTATTAAATCTATTCCCCATTTTGTTCTAAGATTAGTTATTAAAAACTCATTTTCTATATCTATGGGACTTAATATTTCTTTTTCAAAAACTCTATTTCTAGTTTTGATTCCTTCTAAGTATTTTAACAAATTAGAGACATTCCATTCTCTTGTTCTTCCATTATAAGAATGAGCTGATGGTCCTAGTCCTAGGTATTTTTTTTGCTGCCAATAAGATAAATTATGTTTAGAATAATAGCCTTCTATCGAGAAATTAGAAATTTCGTAGTAAGGGAGATTATTTTGCTGTGTATAATCCATCAAAAGTTCAAATTGTGCAATGCTAGAATCTTCGGTTGATGGTGTAAATTTTTTCTGCAACAATTGCTTATACAACAAAGTCTGTTTTTCGTATGTTAAATGATAAGATGACAGATGCTTTATTGGTAATTGGAAAGCCTGTTTAAGATTTAATTCCCAATCATTTAACGAAAGGTTTGGTAATCCATAAATTAAATCTATACTTATGTTCTCGAAGCCACTTTCTGTTGCTCGTAATACAGAGTTAAGAGCTTCTAAGGAGTTGTGAGTCCTTTTCATAAATAACAAATCAGAATCACGAAACGATTGGACTCCTATACTTAATCTATTAATACCAAGTTTTTTTATTTCTTTTAAGTAAGAGATACTTAAATCTTCTGGATTGGCCTCGAAAGTCATTTCTAAATCTTTAGAATGCTGAAAATTAGCAGCTAAGGCCTCAATAATATTAGATAATTCTGACACACTTAATACTGACGGTGTACCGCCACCAAAATATATTGTATCGACAATCTCTCCACTGAGATAATCCTTTCTAAGTATAATTTCTTTGATTAAAGCTTTAACGAACTCGGCTTTTCTAGCAAGAGGGACAATCGAATAAAAATCACAATAATTACATTTTTGTGAACAAAAAGGGATGTGAATATAAATACCTGACATTATTCTATTTATAGAAAATTAAATCTATCGACGTCCCATTTTAGGATTTGGAAGACGCTTCCCTTTTTCATCCCAACGTTTTTGCTCTACATTTCTGTTATTAGCAAACTTAACTTCTAATTTTTTCACACCATTCTTATACCACCAATAAGCATAACCACTTTTTACACCATTTATATAAGTTGTTTCTCGTTTTTTGGATCCGTTTTCGTACCACCATACCCATAATCCAGAAAATCTCCCATCAACAATCTTTCCACGCATCCCAACTTTACCATTCTCAAATCTTTTATATGCCTCGCCTGTAAATAATTTACCAGTTTGATTTGAGGTATATATTCCACTTCTACTTTTGGAGAGTCTAGTTAAAGAAACTGACTTTTGAGCCCATAAATTAATTGAGAAGAATAATATGATAATAAGGAAACCTTCTTTTATTCGCATAACACAAATGTATAAAACTTACTGAGTTCCAACAAGTTTATTTATTATGATTGAAACTAAGAACTATTAAATCGCTTTTAAGCTTAAGTCTAAGCTTAATATTTGGTGTGTCAATGCTCCAACAGAGATATAATCTACACCTGTTTCTGCATATGCCCTAATTGTATCTATATTAATACCTCCTGATGATTCCAATTCAACTCTAGAGTCGACCAAATCAACAGCTTTACATGTATCTTGAACTGTAAAATTATCGAGCATTACCCTATCAATCGCCCTAATAGACAAAGCCTCTTCAAGTTCTTTAAAATTTCTAACCTCTACTTCTATTTTAATGCTTTTATTTTTTTGTTCTAAATAATTCACTACATTTTGAACAGCTTTAGTAATTCCTCCAGAAAAATCAACGTGATTATCCTTTATCATCACCATATCATAAAGCCCAAAACGATGATTTGTTCCACCACCAATTTTTACAGCTTCTTTTTCCAAGAATCGATTATTAGGTGTAGTTTTGCGAGTATCTAGAATCTTAGCATCTGTTCCTAATATTTTTTGGACATATAAACTAGTGACAGTAGCGATTCCACTCATTCGCTGCATAATATTAAGCATCAATCGCTCTGCCTGAAGCAATACCTGTTCCCTACCTGTTACATAAAAAGCAATGTCACCATATTTAACAGGACTTCCGTCTTCTATTTTTTTATCAAAAACAATACTTGAATCGAATGCCTTAAAGACTTCCTCTGCAACATTCACTCCTGCAATAATTCCATCTTGCTTAACCAATAGTTTCATTTTTCCTATTGCGTCCGCAGGAATACAAGCTAAAGAAGTATGGTCTCCGTCTCCAATATCTTCAATAATAGCCTGCTTAATAAATTCATCTAATATTTTACTCATCGCTTTCTATTCGTAGTTGATAAATCAACGTTCGTTTGTCTTTTATTTTTAATAAATAATAAATTCTAAAAGATTCTGTTTTGGTCTTTAATAATCCAATATAATACTGTGAGTTATTATTACCACCATTGTGTAATATCTGAAAACTTACAGGTTTGTGCAATGAAAAAAATTGTTTTAAAATTTGCTCAGCTTGAATATTCGAATAAACATTCTCTTTTTCTAAAATAACAAGCTCTACAGTAGCATTCATATTCTGTTTTAAATCGGATGCATTTCCCGATTTCAAAGCTTCGTTAATATTATCAGGTTCCCCTGTAAAACCAAACATAACTGCTGCCAATAAAAGAATAAAAAAATATTTTAATAGATTAAGCTTTTTCATAGCTAGTAAAGTTAATAACAAAAACCGAACATTTTATTAATAAAAGAAAAAAAATGAATAATATTTCTACAATCTAAGCATTCAATATTTTGATAATCTTACTAAGTTCTTCAATCTTTTCATTTTGCCCATCTCGTTCCAAAGATAACATTAGATTATTCAAATAATATTGTAAAACACTCAGAGTACTATTCGGCTGGTAATAATCATCGTTAACTTCTAATTTATTTTTTTCTATATAAACATCGATTTCATGCATTCCAAAAACAGTTCCTTGGTTAATTGGATTAATATAAAACAATACTTCATCTTTTAGGTCGGAATTAAAATCTAAAGAATCATTCCCTAGATAAGCGAGTACAAAATTTCCAGGTAAACAAATACCATATACGGGCATTTCTAAGCTCTCACACAACATTAAATAGAACAGCCCAAGACTTAAATCATTTCCTTTTTTATTAGATAGTAATTCACTTAAGAAAAAGCTTGTTGATGATTTAGAAGTCGTTTTACTATTCGAAAAGTTATATTTTTTATATAAAATATGATTAACAATTTGTATTTTCTCATATGCGGTAAGATTATTATTAATTTCCAGCCAAATATCATTTCTTATTTCCGAAAATAATTTAAACAAATTATCCTTTTCAATATTTTGAAAATATAATTTAGACAATAAAAATAAAATCATAAACCAATCTTTCTTCCCTTCATTGATCCAAGATTGAACAGAATTTAATATTTGATTAAAATTTATTTCATGAATCAAATCCTCAATACGGCTATGGACTAATGGATGTACGCTATTATCCCAAGCTTGCTCAAGAACAGGAATAGCCTGCTCTCCTTTCTCTATTATTCTAGAATGAATAATAGAATATATTTGCTTATCTGGATCTTCTAATAGCTTAACCTGAGCTTCAAATTCTTTGCTTATCATAAGTATCAAACCTAAAAATTAATTTGACACCAAAATAAATAAGTTTTAATTTTTATTAACTTTAATATGTTAATTTAATCAATATTCATAGAACTAGAGTCTACAAAGTAGAATTCGTAACCAAATATTCTGAATGGAAATACACAAGGAAATTTAAAAGGAAATCTATCGCTGACAATCAATACTCTCGATACAGAGCCAACACAGTAAGATAACGAATTAAATTTATTAACTCAATGCAAGCAACTGGGAATTAAAAATCTGAATATAGATTTTGAAGATTTGTTTTTATTCCAAAGAGCCAAATATTTTCTTTTTCAGAAGTATTTGGAATGCTCCAATTCCTAATTCTCGCTTCGAAATACAACTGCAAATTCGATACTGGATTTATTAAATACGCCAACGTAAAACTATGATTAACAATCTGCTCCTTTTTATTAATTTGAGTTTCATCAGAAGATAGATATGGAATAAAAATATTGCTACCATAAGCCTCGAAGTTTTCGTTTAATCTTCTGCTTGCGAGATTATATTGATAAGAAATCAAGACATCTTTCCACTTATATTTAAACCTACAGAAAAGCTCCGAAAAATTAGCTCCTAAGGGATGTGCAATCTCTTGATTGTAATGTGTAAAACTCTGCTTGGACCAACTAGTATAAGTATAAGGTTGTACCGAATTATATTCTAATTGCACAAAAAGCTTTGTTTTGAAAACATCGAACCACTTAACCCCTATTTGATAGGCTGTTTTATCGTTGTTATCAAAAATAAATTGACCATATGAAACAATCGATTTACTAATTTTTATTTTTGTATTTAATGCTAATAAGACATTATTCTCGCCATCCATTCCGTATTGAAAAGTTCGAAATAAAATAATCGGATTATATAAATTTAAGTTTGGAAAATAAGACAAACTATCTTTCCTTCCCCAAACAATGGATTCTGTAAGCCCAATCTCCATGAACTTTCCAATTAAAAAATCGAGACTAGTATACGAACCATATTTCCTATTAGAAATTTCACTTGTTCCATCAGCTATCTTGGTATTCTGATAGGCAACAATGAGATTTGTATAACGCATTCGTTTCCTTTTTACCGATAATTTCGCATATGGCATATTAAAAGAATTGTCAGAAAGAATCAAAGAACGATAACCTTCCCCAATAAAATGTTTTCCGTGTCCCATCTGAAAATTAATATTTCCCGAAGGGCTAAATGAAAGGTATCCATAAGCTTGCGAAAAATCATAACCATTTTCTTTATAAAGCCTAACCCTTCCCTGACCAGGGACTACCGCTCTATCTTTAATAAATTCACTATAATAATTAGAAAAGATAGCCTGACTTTCATACACCCCACTTCCAAATGAAAATTTCTTCCCCAAGCTTCCTGTAATATCTACACCTCTAGAATTAATCATCAATTTCTTTTTATCGAAATCACTACTTCCTGATGCAAAATTCATTAGAGGATTGATTTTAAGAATAAAACCATTCTTTTTAACAATAATTAAATCTTCTGTCCTAAGCTTTCTCCACCAAGACGGGTGTTTTAATTTAGTAATAATTATAGAGTCTCTACCTTCCATATTAACCATAGAATCTACATTTATTATTTTATGCAAATTTGAATATAATAGAGGTCTCTGAGAAGTAAAAGTCAAAGAATTACTTCTTAATAATTCTTTTTCTATATTGTTCTGAGATTGAAAATCTAAAGGGATATTTGTTTGTTGAGCTTGCGTGTACAATGCCAAAAACAGAAGTAGTATCGCTCCAAGTTTTAAATTCATAAAACTTACATTTTAGTATTAAGTCTTGCTAATCTTCTTTTTGAAAAATACTTCAATACAAACGCAAACGATAATAACAATCCCATAATAATAATACCAATAACATAAGTTCCTAACTTATTAAAAGTAAAGATTAAAACAATTAGAATTAAATTGAATAAGACAATCAAAAAAGTTGATTTACTATGAGAAAATCCATTATCCAACATTAAATGGTGAATATGATTGCGGTCGGGTTTAAAAGGAGAATGTCCTTTCGCAATTCTAATAGAAAAACTACGGAGCAAATCGAACAATGGATAAGCAATAACTCCCATTCCTAAAGCAGGTCCAGACTGAAAGGTATACGGACTTTGAATATGCCCATTAAGTTCTATAAATTTAATAGCTAAAACCGAAATTACTATTCCCAACAAAAGAGAACCTGTATCTCCCATAAATATTTTAGCTGGTGTAATATTATATCGTAAAAAAGCAACTAATGCCCCAACAAGGGTAAATGATAATAATGCCATCTGAGAATGAGGGTCGATTAAATAAAACCAAATACCAAAACTTAATGACGATAGAATCCCAATACTAGCCGACAGTCCATTAATTCCATCGATTAGATTGAAAGAGTTAACGATAACCAGAATTGTAAAAATGCTAAAAATAACACTAATAATATAAGGTAATTCATTAATTCCAAATATACCATACAATGAAGTTATTCTAATATCTGCCCAAATCACAAGTACCATGGCGGCAAACATTTGCCCCATTAATTTATGAAAAGCTTCTAACTCTAGCAAGTCGTCTTTTAGACCAATAAAAGTAACAATAGTCATCGATGCTATAACATATTGCAGAATAGAGTCTGAAGAAAAGTCCGCCCAAAAAGTTAGCGAAAAAACAATTGCAACATAAAAAGCTACACCTCCAAGAGTAGGTATAGAGTCAGAATGCGAGGTCCTCTCATTAGGTTCATCGTATAACTTTTTAACTTTAGCAACCGTGATTAGCGATGGAATAATAACAAAAGTTAAAACTAGGCTTGTAATTAGGCTCGAAAATAAGCTTTGTATCATAATTCAAGCAAAATTAATATAATTTCGGTTAGATACCTTAATATTAGTCAAAGATTATCACCATTTACATATCTATAATAAATAGCACGACTAAACAAGTCTAAAAAAGAAGTCTGTACATTTAAGAAAGATTAAGAATAATAGTATAAAAAAGTCTTCGAAATTTGCACTCTGTTTAGTATATTTGTCGAACTATTACTATAAAATCTGTATGGGGAATCATAAAAAAATTGCTAAGAAAAAAATACGATCATCTTACCTTACTACCACAATTAGTATTGCTCTTGTATTATTGATTATAGGTATTATTGGTTTTTTAGGATTAAATGCTAGACAATTATCTAACTACGTCAAGGAAAATATTGGGGTTACAATTAACATTAACGATGATGCCAAACAAGTAGACGTCATTAAATTACAAAAATTACTCGATGCAAAACCTTATGTAAAATCTACAGAGTATATTTCGAAAGATAAAGCCTCCCAAATTTTACAAAAAGATTTAGGCGAAGATTTCGTTAATTTTCTTGGATCAAATCCTCTATCCGCATCTATAAATGTACATTTTTATGCTGATTACGCCCAAGTTGATAGCATCAAAGCTATTAAAACTAACTTATTGAAGTACAAACAAGTCAAAGAAGTCCTTTACCAAGAGAATTTATTAGTCTTAATAGAAAAAAATGTAAAAAAGATTAGCCTTATTCTATTAATCTTTGGGGTATTATTATTTTTAACCTCTTACACATTAATAAACAATACCATTCGATTATCTATATACTCTCAGCGATTTTTAATTCGCACGATGAAATTAGTTGGCGCTTCTAAATCGTTTATTAGGTATCCTTTCTTAATCCAAAGTATTATTCTTGGATTAATTAGCAGCCTAATTTCAATTGGTATTTTAACAGGCTTATTATTTCTTATTCGTCAAGAATTTATTGAATTAATTAATTTTAATCAACTAGAATTATTAGGTATATTATTTATCGGAATTATATTTTTTGGAATTCTTATCTCCTATTTGGCAACTTTTTTTGCAGTAAACAAGTATTTAAGAATACGAGAAAACGAACTTTATTATTAAAATTAAAAAAATGAGTACAAAAACAAGTACAGTAAAACACGGGTTTGCTTTAGGAAAGAAGAACTATATTCTATTAGCTATTGGCTTTGGAATAATCCTTATTGGTTTTTTCTTGATGGTCGGAGGCGCACCCAAGAGTCCCGACGAATTTAATCCAGAAGTTTTCTCGTTTAGACGAATTAGTCTTGCTCCAATGATTGTTCTTGCTGGGTTTATTTTCGAAATATATGCTATAATGAAAAAACCTAAATAATATGAGTTGGATACAAGCTTTAATAATTGCAATTGTTGAAGGATTAACAGAATTTTTACCTGTTTCTTCGACTGGTCACATGATAATAACTACAAAGTTATTAGGAATGGAAGGTTCAGATTTTGTCAGTGCCTTTTTAATCAACATTCAATTTGGAGCTATCTTATCCGTAATTGCTATTTATTGGAAGAAATTTTTCCAAAGTATTAATTTCTATTACAAACTATTAGTTGCTTTTCTACCTGCGGCCTTTTTTGGTTTACTCCTAAGCGATATTATCGACCAACTCCTAGAAAATGTTTTAGTTGTAGCAATAATGCTTGTCCTTGGCGGAATTATTCTCGTTTTTGTTGACAAATGGTTTAACAGAGACAACGAAGCCAAAGACCAAACCGTAACTTATAAAAAATCGCTAGTAATTGGTCTGTTTCAAGTTATTGCCATGATTCCTGGCGTATCAAGATCAGCATCAACAATTATTGGAGGAATGACCCAGAAATTATCTAGAAAAACAGCAGCTGAATTTTCTTTCTTTCTAGCTGTGCCAACTATGTTTGCAGCATCTGCCTATAAACTATTAGAGAACTACAAAGCAATCAATGTAGACAATATTAGTATCTTAATTTTCGGAAATGTGATTGCATTTATAGTTGCCTTTATCGCCATTAAATCTTTCATTTCCTTTTTAACTAAGTATGGATTTAAAATATTTGGTTATTACCGAATTGTTGTAGGACTTATTATCATTATTTTATGGGGCTTAGGTATAGATTTAAGCATAATATAAAATCATTTTGAAAAAGACTTATAAATCACTACCTTCGCAGGTTCAATTTAAGATTATCTCAGAGTGATTTCAAAAGACGATTACCTTAACGGAAAAATGCTATTGTTTGACAAAGATAAAGAGTGGACCTCTTTTGATTTGGTCAACAAAACTCGTAATATTATTCGTAAAACTTTTGATATAAAAAAGATAAAAGTAGGACACGCAGGCACTCTCGACCCCTTAGCAACAGGGCTAATGATTGTTTGCACTGGGAAATACACAAAAAAGATAGATGAATATCAGGGTTTAAGCAAAACTTATACAACAACTATTAAGCTTGGAGAAAGCACACCATCGTTTGATTTAGAAACAGAAGTCGATCAGACTTTACCTACAGAACATATTACTCGTAGTATGATTGAAAATCATTTAAAAGATTTCTCGGGAACAATAGAACAAGTACCTCCTATGTTTTCAGCTATCAATGTAAATGGACAAAGAGCATATAAACTCGCTAGAGAAGGTAAAAAGGTTGAGTTAAAAAAGAAAACTATTGAGATTTATTCCATAAATATTTTAGATTTTAATCTCCCATATCTTAGTTTAGAAATTAACTGCAGCAAAGGGACTTACATAAGATCTTTAGCTAGAGACATAGGATTATCGCTTAATACAGTAGCTCATTTAACCGAATTAACAAGAACAAAAATTGGAGAATATAAAATAGAAGATGCCATCTCTATTAATCAATTTCAATCGCAACTAGACAATTACACATTAATAAATTAATCATATATGAAACTTTCAAAATTTAAATTTGAATTACCACAAGAATTAATTACGCTTCATCCTAACCAACACAGAGATGAATCTAGACTTATGGTTTTGCATAAAAGTACAGGAAAGATAGAACACAAAGTTTTTAAAGATGTATTGGATTACTTCAACGAAGAAGATTTATTAATTTTTAATAACACGAAAGTTTTCCCTGCAAGATTACACGGGAATAAGGAAAAAACAGGTGCCGAAATTGAGGTTTTTCTTTTACGAGAACTGAATAGAGATCAAAAATTATGGGATGTATTAGTTGATCCAGCACGTAAAATACGAATTGGAAATAAATTGTATTTTGGTGACGATGAATTAATTGCAGAAGTTATAGATAATACAACAAGCAGAGGTCGTACACTACGTTTCTTATACGATGGCGATTATGACGAATTTAAAAAAGTTCTATATAAACTAGGAGAAACTCCTATCCCTAAAGCCATTATAAATAGAGCTGTTGAAGAACAAGATGCCGAACGGTATCAAACCATATACGCAAAACACGAGGGTGCTGTGGCAGCCCCAACAGCTGGGTTACACTTCAGTAAACAACTTTTAAAGCGTTTCGAAATTAAAGGTATCGATTTTGCTCATATTACTCTTCACGCAAGTTTAGGGAATTTTAGCAAAGTAGATGTTGAAGATTTAACTAAACACAAAATGTATTCCGAAGAAATTATTATTGATGAGGAAGCTGTTAAAATAGTTAATAAAGCAAAACTAAATAACCGAAACATCTGTGCTGTAGGAACTACTGTTTTAAGAACAACAGAAAGCTCTGTCTCTACCAATGCTACACTAAAACCATATAGTGGATGGACAAACAAGTTTTTATTTCCTCCTCACGATTTTAAAATTGCAAACAGAATGATTTCAAACTTCCATTTACCATATTCAACACTCTTAATGACTGTTGCTGCATTTGGTGGTTTTGAACTAATTATGGATACCTATCAGGAAGCTATTAAAGAGAAGTATAAATTTGGCACATATGGAGATGCTCTCTTTATCTTAGATTAAATAAAATCTAAGATATATATATATTTCTACGGAATTATCTTTTATTCGAATAGTTACAAACAAAGTACTCTAAGTCTATTTTATTTAAAATTAGCTGATACTTAGATTGGTTCTTTCAATAATAGATAATTCCTTTTTATTTAATTCCCTTTCTATTCGCACCCTTGCTTTTGTTAAAATATTTTATATTTTTGCTTAAACAATCTATTAAGGTGTAAACAATGGAAGATTATACTAAAAACGAGAGAAAAGATATTTTTTCTCAATCAGTAAGAGCTGGAAAAAGAACTTATTTTTTTGATGTAAAAGAAACCCGAAATGGAGAATATTATCTTACTTTAACAGAAAGTAAGAAGCAGTTCCCAGAAGGGAAACAACCTTATTTCGAGAAACATAAGATATTCTTATACAAAGAAGATTTTACTAAATTTGCTGATGCATTTAAAGAATCTATATCATTTATAGAAAGCAAACAACCCTACCATCCAGAAGAAATTAAAGACGAACACGAAACAAATTCATTCTCAAATATTAATTTTGATGATTTAGAAAAATAACACATAAAAAAAGCAAGATAAATTTATCTTGCTTTTTTTATGTGGACACTATCCTGAAAACTGTGTAAACTAAAAATCTACTGGTTCGATAACTTAAATTCTCAGTCTCTCTGCAAATATAGTCATAAATTGATTTAAAATAA
>JAMOQL010000103.1 GCA_027064025.1 Bacteroidales bacterium | reverse complement strand
TTTGCCGGTTCCACAAAACTCAAGATTCATTGATTTTAATGCTTTTTCCATTTTTATTCCTCCTTATATTATTTTGAATATTAATTTAATCGCCATAATCAATAAGATTACTGCAAGAATTTTTTTCACTGTTTGCGGGTTTAATTTTTTTTGCATAAAAATAGTTCCCAAAGTAGCACCAATGATTCCTCCAACCGATGCAATTAATGTTATTTTCCAATCGATATTTCCCATAGCCCAATAGGTCAGAAAACCCGAGAATGACGAAAACGGCACAACAAAAGCCGTGATTGCCGTAATTTTTTTCGGGTTAAAGCCAATCATCAACATCAAAGGGGAGATGATACCGCCTCCACCTATGCCGAGCATACCCGAAAGCAATCCTGCAAAAGCACCGATAAGACTCAGTTTTAACACCGGAACGTCTTCTCTGTAATCGTCTTTTGCCTTCTTTTTGTGGAATAAAAACATAAACCCCGAAAACAAGAGAAAGCCGATAAAAAGAAATAAAATTGTCCGGTTGGGAATATATTTTGACACGTAAGCTCCGACAATTGCAAATAAAAACGAGAAAATAATAATCGGTATTCCAACTTTGAAATCCAGTCGTTTGTTTTTGATATTATTGATGCTTGCTCCCGTAAGGCTTACCGTATTGTAAAACAATCCGACAGGCTTTGCCATATTTACAGGTATTCCGAGCGATACAAGAATCGGTATTAGAATTATGGCAGCACCAACACCGCCGAGCGAGAATATAAAAGCTGCAATTAATGATATTATAAAAATTAATGTTTCCATTTTTAAGATGTTTATCGCAAATAGGCGATTAGATTTATATATTTTTTTACTTTACTGAGCAAGAATTATTATTAAAATCGATATCAAAAAACTCACAAAATAGTTGTTTTGCTTTATTCCAATTTTCTTGATTAATGCAATATTTAATTTTAGGCGGTTTTAATTCTCCTTGAATTAAACCTGCATTTTTCAATTCTTTTAAATGTTGCGATATTGTTGATTGTGCTAAAGGAAAAACATCAACTAAATCACCAGTAAAACAGCAAGATTTATTATCTAAATAATTTAAAATCTCTATTCTGGTTGGATGCCCTAGTGCCTTAGCAAACATTGCTAATTCTTCGGTTTGCTTTTTGTAATCTACATCTTCTAATGTTCGTTTCATAATTATATCAATTGTTCATCGCAAATGTACGATGAGTATTTTTGATTTGCAAATTTAAAGTTGTGTATTTATTTAAGGGGAGTTCTGAAAATATAAATTATAAAGCTAATCTCAGAATTTCTTTTTAAGACTTGTATTGCTTAGGTATTTCTTGTATTGTTTTCTTAATTTGTTGGGACGTATTTGTTGATAATAAGCAATATTACTTACAGTATCTTCTTTAGTTTCTATTAAATTATTTTAAAAGATCAGTGAAATCTTTTGATATTTTAGAACCATCTGATACAATACTTAAATTTTTGAAATCTTCTGTCTGTTTTGTTTATGTCTCTATCTACGTCGTTTCACATTTAAATAGTCATATTGACTGTTAGGTTAATAAATATGTAAGCTTCCTTTGATTTCGACCAATTAAAAATAGAATTCGATAAGCTTTATGAGGTGCGTCAGTTTATTAATCATTAATTTTATAGAATCTATGAAAAAGAATGAATAAGTTCCTCTTGGTTTGATAATCATCTTAAATAATTTCACCTTATCACTGTAACATCTTCGCTTAATGTATGCTCTATACTATTAAAATCTTTACAAATTAATAAACATTTGTAAACTCCTGTTTGTACATAATTATTATCCTTGGCTTTGCCGTCCCACGAGTCTAATATACTTGTAGACTCAAAAATTACTTCTCCCCAGCGGTCGTAAACTTGAAATAGATAATCGCTTTTGCTTATGCCATGACCTTTTATGTGTAGGAAATCGTTGGATCCATCACCATCTGGTGAAAAGGCTGTGGGAATCCAAACCTTAAATACATCTTGGATTTCTACTTTTTGCGTAGCGGTATCGGTACAGCTGTATTCATTTTCTACTACTAAATCAACTTCGTATGTTCCTTTCTGTTTATAATTATGAATTGGAGAAACTACGCTTGCAGAGTCGCCATCGCCAAAGAACCAGTAATTATATTTATTATCTTTCGACCAATTGTTAAAGTAAATACTCGTATTTAATATGTTGCCAATTTCCTTATCCATCTCAAAAGTAGCTTCGGGTACAGGAAAAGCATGAATCATATTATGAACTGTTCTTTCGAGAATGCAATTTTCTTTTGTGCGTATTTTTACGTTAACATGATATTGACCAGATTCATTGAATATATGCGTTACGTTCTGTCCTGACTGATAGTTTGGAACCTGATGTTGTTCAAATGTCCATTGAACTTGACTGGCATCGTCATAATTAGTATGGAAACGAATCTCAATCGGTGTACAGCCTGTTGTTTTGTCCGATATAATTTGAATAGGTTCGTAAATTGGAGAATAAGCAGAGATTGTTTTGCTAGATATTGAACCACAGGCATCTGTTACTGATATTTCATAAGATTGGTTTCCAATTGGATAAACAAAAGTGGGAAATGTTTTATAATCACCATTTAATGTGTAAGTAAATGGCGCTAGTCCATTACTGATTTCTGTATAAAGTTCTATTGATTCTGTAGGACACACTGTATCGTTACTAGCTCCTACAAATAGTTGTGGTGCCGGAATGGTATACAAAATAACAGACTTGGATGTTTGACAGTC
>JAMOQL010000102.1 GCA_027064025.1 Bacteroidales bacterium | reverse complement strand
AACAGGTCAATCTAGGGGAATCCAGAAACTTTATTGACGAAGCTCAAGAAGGCGATTTAGCCTTTTTCGACAACGAAGAAGGACGTGTTATTCACGTTGGAATCGTTCTAAAAGGACGTAAAATTATTCACGCATCGGGTGAAGTTCGAATAGATAAATTGGATCATCAAGGCATTTATAATATTGATAAAAAAATCTACACCCACAAATTAAGAGTTATTCAGAATATAATTGGAATATAATATGAAAACCACACAAATACTAAAGAATATTCCGCAAATAAAATTTACGGACAGCAATCAATTTTTCCTTTTAGCTGGGCCTTGTGCTATCGAAAGCGAAGAACAAGCTTTTAAAATTGCTCGCAAAATTATTGAACTCACCGATAAATATGAAATCCCTTTTATTTTTAAAGGTTCGTATAGGAAAGCTAATCGTTCTCGTTTAGATTCTTTTTCTGGAATTGGAGATCAAAAAGCGTTAGAGATTCTTAAAAAAATATCTAACGAATTAAAAGTCCCCACCGTTACCGATATTCATTCGGCTAAAGAAGCTGAAATGGCAGCCCAATATGTCGATGTTTTACAAATTCCTGCATTTTTATGTCGTCAAACAGATATTTTAGTAGCTGCAGCAAAAACAGGGAAAGTAGTTAATATTAAGAAAGGACAGTTTTTAGCCCCTGAATCTATGAAATTTGCCTCTACAAAAGTTTCAGAATCAGGCAACGATAATATTATGATAACTGATCGAGGAACTATGTTTGGTTATCAAGATATGATTATTGATTATAGAGGAATTCCTGAAATGCAAAAAAATGAATATCCGGTTATCTTAGACATTACTCACTCACTCCAACAACCAAATCAAACTTCTGGAGTAACAGGAGGCAAACCCGAACTCATTGAGACCGTTGCAAAAGCTGGGATTGCTGTTGGAGTAGATGGCTTATTTTTAGAAACACACTACAATCCTGCCGAAGCAAAATCTGATGGGGCCAATATGTTACACTTAGATTATTTAGATGAATTATTAGGTAAATTAACTAAACTTCGCTCAGCAATAAATTCACTCTAGAATTTGAAAATATACAATTACATATTATTAATTATTATTGGCAGTTTAAACTACACACTTACAGCTCAAACAGCTGAAAAGCTAAACCAAATATCCAAAGAATATTTAAAAGTAAACCTAGACAGTTCAGCTTATTTTGCTAAAAAAGCATTTGAACAAGCAAAACAATCTAATCAATATTCGCAAGCTGGCTTTGCCCTAAAAAATCAAGGCACCGTTTGGTATTACAAACATCAGAAAAAGAAAGCTATTCAATTATATCGAAAAGCGATTAACTATTTTGATAAAGCAAAAGCGTTCAACGAAAGTGCTAATTTATATCACAATTTAGGATTAATAAACTATAAATTAGGCTACAATAAGAAATCGATTCAAAATTATCGATTAGCTATTTTCTATAAAAAAAAATCTAAACAAGAATCAGATTTAGAGTCCACTTACAACGGATTAGCGGTCTTATATCAAGATATGAGTCTGTTCGATTCGTCAAGTTATTATTTAAGTTTAGCACTTAACAATATAAACCAAAGAGATACTCAGAAACTCGCCAACATCTACAATTCTCTTGGTAGAAACTATATATATCAAGGGATACACGATTCTGCCCTGTATTATTACACCAAATCTTATCAACTGAAAAAAAATCAACCAGACACCCTTTCGCTTGCCTTAACTATTGAGAATATTGGACAGACTCTTTCGGCAGAATCTAATTACGATACAGCAATGTCTTGTTATCTGATGGCTTTAGATATATACAAAAAATTTGATAACCCACAAGCTACGGCTCGTGTATTTAATAATATTGGGAATATTTATATGTCCCTAGACGACACCATCAAATCGAAAGACAACTACTTGAAGGCTCTAAATATTTACATTTCAACAGTAAATAAAATTGGGGAGGCAGGAATATATAATAATTTAGGTTTATTGGAAGAGAGAAATGGAGAGTACCAGCACGCAAAACAATATTACTTAAAAGCTAACAAAATTTTTAAAGAAGAAAAAAGCTATAGAAATCTCGCCAAAAGTTTTCAAAATTTAGCAAGTATTGCTAATAAAACTCAAACCTATAATGATGCTAAATATTATTTAAACAAATCAAATAAGATTGCTCTTTCACATCAATTAGTTAATATTTATTACGAAAACAATTACACTTTAGCCAATTTATTTCATCTACAAAATAATGATATTGAAGCGGGTTCTACTTTATCCCAAATTAATAATGCTCAAGCAAAAAAATATCTAAACGAAGAAGATTATCTATCTAGGTTACATCTTGCTTCAATTATTTATGCTACACAAAATAAATATAAAGATGCTTATCAAAATTTATCAAACTATGATAGTTTATATAAAAAATATTTTAACAGTAAGTTTTTTAAAGAAATAGCAGAAATAACAACGAAATACAAAACTGAACAAATAGAGAAAGAAAACGAGATTTTTAAGAAACAATCTAAAATTGAACGCCTAAAATTAGATAACCAAAGAGAAGAAAATAAAACTAACAAAATTGTTATCCTTTCAACTTTATTTGTACTTCTAGCCTCTTTTTTTGGGCTATTTCTTCTATACAAAAATAATAGAGTTCGAAAGAAATTCAATGACGATTTAATCAGTAAAAATATTATTATCTCGGAGCAAAACAACGAGATTGAACAAACCTTAAATATTGTTGAAAAACAAAAATCTATTCTTGAAGAACAAAAAGAAGAAATTACAGACAGTATCAATTATGCCAAGCGTTTCCAAACGGCAATTATTCCTACTACTGAGAAACTAACATCTATTTTCAAGAATGCATTTGTATTATATCAACCTAAAAATATTGTAAGTGGTGACTTTTTCTACATCCATCAGAATGAAAAGTACAAATATTTTGTTGCTGCTGATTGCACGGGACATGGTGTCCCTGGGGCATTTCTTAGTATTATTGGTCACAATGGTTTAAATGGTGCCATTAATAAGTTTAACCTAACTGAGATTGCCGATATTATGAAGTTTTTAAATCAATATTTATTTGATTTTTTACATCAAAATCAAGATATACAGATTCAAGATGGTATTGATTTAACTATTGTTAGAATCGATGAACAAAACAAGGAAATATCATTTTCTGGCGCCTACAATCCTTTAGTGGTAGTTCGTAAAGGAATTCTAAAAGCCTATAAAACCAATAAATTTGCAGTCGGAACAAATATAGAAAACGTCTTCGAGACACAAAATATTTCTTACCAAGAAAACGATATGCTCTACTTATTCTCCGATGGATATGCAGACCAATTTGGTGGCCCAAAAGGTAAAAAATTTATGCGTAAAAGATTCTATAGTACGTTAAGCGACCTTTCAAATATGAATATTTCGGAACAAAATCTCAGTCTTGATAATATACTTAATGATTGGATGAAAAGAGAAGATCAGGTTGATGATATTTTAGTTGCTGGAATAAGACTCTAATGTGTTAACTGAAACATAGAATTCTAACTCATTTTTTAGATTCTTTATTCACCAAGCTAATCCCGAAAACAATAATAGTTAGCCACACAATTTGTGCCAACAAGACAGTTTCCCCGTCTAATAAACCCCACATTATTGCAAAAATTGGAATAATATAAGTAACCGATGATGCAAAAATAGCTGAGGTATGTTTCACTAAAATATTAAAGCCAACTACAGCAATTGCAGAACTAAATGTTGCCAAAAGAAAAATATAAAACAACGACCAATTTGCAAGTTCTAAATCATGGGTTGCTCCAAATCCAGTATATAAAAGATAAATAACAGACACAGGAAGTGTTATAAGAAAAGCAATAGATGTTAATGCCAAGCCTCCAATATCATTTAGCTTATACTTTATTGTATTCAAATTAAAAGCATACATTACACCAGCTACAACTACTAATAACGAGTACATTAAACTTCCATCTACATCTGAACTACTATTTAATATAAGACCTACAGACCCCAATAAGCCCATCATTAAACCAATAATATTTAATAATCCGGTTTTGGTTTTAAACAACAACAAACCAATAATAAGCGTCGCAATTGGAGTAATAGAATTTAAAATTCCGGCTAGAGAACTAGAAATATGAGTTTGCCCCATAGCAAACAAATAAGAGGGAATTGCATTACCTATAAAGGCAACCTCTAATAAATAAATAAAATTTCTTTTATTAACTTTCTTTAGATTTTTTAATGCAATCGGGAGTAACAATATAGATGCAAAAAACATTCGATATGCTGCTACCTGTTCTGGACTATAAGAATTCAAACCCTTTTTTATTAATATAAAAGAGCTCCCCCAGATAAATGCTAAGCCAATTAACCAAATCCACTGCCAAAGTGGTTTTTTTAAATCCATTCGGCGAAGTTAATCATAATTCGTTCAACACAATTAATATATTATTCTTTCTCTATTAAATACCAGAGAAATAGAGACTAAGACAAATAATTAGAACTAAACCTCTATGCTCTGCAAATACATAGGTTTAACATAAACTGTGACCAATAAAAATATTAACTTGATGCTGACATCGGAGAATAACTATCTAAGGTGTAATTTAGATTTACTCGAAGAAATCTGCTATACGGTTTTTCAATAGTCTAAGGTTTGACTATTTTTCTAGTATCGACAAAATCGTTATTAATAATTCTTAATACATACAAGCCAGACCAGAAGTTTTCTAATTCATTTATTTTCAATAAATTAACCCGATTAGAATCTACTTCATAATTTTTCTTAAAAATTAAACTTCCATTTATTGAAATTATTTCAGCACTAAGCATAGAACTTTGTACCGAATAATATTTAATAGTTATTTGATTATTAAAAACTGTTGGATATACATTAAGAATCTGATTTCTATTTGCTTTTACAGCCTCAATATTTTGTGATAAATCGTTATAGGCGGCTTCAAAATTGGGGATTCCGTAGCCCATAATACTATCTGGATTAGAAAATTGACTGCTATACTTTTTTATCAAATTTAATATTTCTAAGTTGGTTTTACTTTTATTTACCTGCCACAAACAAGCTACCAAACCTGCTGTAAGAGGCGTAGAAAAAGAGGTGCCATTCCCCGTTGTTGGTGTAGTCGATGTGATAACTGAAGTAGAAGCTCCTTGAGCCATTACATCTGGTTTAACTCGCCCATCTTTACTATATCCACGCGAACTAAAAGAGGCGTAATCGCCATTACTAGTACAAGCTCCCACAGTTAGTGCATTATTGGCATCTGCTGGACAAGTAATCTTTTTCCAAGATTTGTTTCCTTCATTTCCTGCACTAGTTACCAAAAACATCCCTCTACTAAATGCAATATCTGTAGCTTTTGTTATTGGAGCAGTTTGTCCATCAATATTATCCCAAGTATAAGAAGTAGATGGTGGTGTATAATTATTATAACCTAATGATGTTGTAATAATATCGACCCCAATGCTATCCGCATATTCTGCCGCTGCTATCCAATTTATTTCTTCAATTTTATATTCTGAGCTAGCATTCTCCGACCGCAATAATAAAAACTTCGCTTTTGGTGCTGTTCCTATTAATTCGCCAGGAAGATTAGCCGCAATTGTTGATAACACAGCTTTACCATGATAATGATCGTCGTAGACATTGGTATCGTTGGAAACAAAATCCCAAGTCCCAATAATTTGATTATTAATAAATAAACTATCGAATGCAGGAACCTGATCTATATTTTGAAAGCCTGCATCAATTATTGCAATTTCCATTCCTTGTCCTCTAAAACCATTATTATGTAATACTTGCCCATGATGTAAATCAATTTGATTGAGACCAATACCATAATCGTAATAATCATCATTTATTTGGGTTATATTAGAAACCGGAATTCTTGGTGAAAAATTCATTGCATAAGCAGAGCTTATTGATACAGATTCATCAACAAAGCTAAGATCATATATGGCCGATAATACACTCGAATCTTCGGTATAAACTGCTGCTCCATTCAACCACTTGGATGCATGAACAATAGTCGCTCCTTTTTTCACAAGCGAATCTAAATAAAAGGAATTGACGGGAATATCTAAAGAATCGAAAGCTATTGAATATTGCAAACGTCTATTGATAGATCTTAAAGATAAATAATCATCGGGGTGGTATAAGCTAAAATCAGTTCCATTTTTATCAGTAAACTGAATCCAATAGGTATTTGGAGCCAATTGAGCCTCAGAGAATAAGGATGAAAAAATTAATAATATGTAAATAATTCGTTTATTCATAACTATCTAAATAAGTCTGATAATAAATCTCACCCTTTGTTATTTTATTCTCCCAAGGTGTATTCGGATCAATATTCAAATCGACATCGATAATGGTTTTATTAACTAAACCTATGTTCTTTGCATATTGTTCTTCCGAAAAATGCTTGTCAATTAGGCTACTAAAATCATAATGAGTCACAAAAGCGGTCTCACTCATTTTCTGTCCAATATTTGTAAATTCAATTTTTCTTAACTCACAGTTTTCTTGTTCTTGGTAATTATATAAATTCCCATCCCAATTTTGATGTAATTTTACGGGTGTAAGCAATCGAATATACTCAACATTTTCCTCAATTTTATGAATCCGCTTATCGTATTCCCGAAGTTCCCAAACATTCAGAATCTCCCATTCTTCGGTACTATCTTTTCGATAATACCGTTCCACTCTATAGGTATTAAAATTGGTAAAATTTTGCAATTCCGATTCTATTAATTCCTTTATTTGATAGGATACAGTATCGTTTACATCAATTTGTGTATCAATATTAATACTTTCTATCTGATAAGAAATCCAACTGCCAATATGTATGGGGAAATATATATTCTTAAAATTGTATTCACTAATATTCACCTTGTCTTTTTGACAAGACCAGAAAGATATAATAACTATTGATAATATGACCAATATTATTTTTCTCACCGATTATTTGCTTTTAGGGCCATACGTTTTATCATACTTAAACATATTATCGAGATTAGGGTTGGGAATTACGCCATCCATTTTCTCCCATTCTTCTATTTCTTTGGTAGTTTTAGCATCAATTTCATCTTTATCTGCTGGCACTCCATTCGTAAATTGAGTATCTCTTGTAATATTTCCATCGATATCGTAATAGATCCACTGTCCAACTTTTAGATTTTGCTTGTATCTACCTTTCATAAAATATCTTCCATTAGGATAATATCCATAATATAAACCATTCCTTTTGTCGGCAATCATTCGTACTTTAAGCTTCTCCTTTCCATTTTCGAACCACTGAGCCCAAATACCATCCTGCTTGCCATCGACCCAATCCTTTTCTTCCATTTTTTGCCCATTTGCCCAGAAGGTAGTCTCTTTTCCATTTTTTTTGCCATTGCTATAAGTAATTTCTACTACCAAGCGACCATCGACTCCATAATATTTCCACAAACCATCCTTCACATTTCTGTGAATATAATTTCCTTCGGCTCCAAGAACTTTATTATCGTAATATATTTGGGCTGAACCAGATTCATTTTCACCATAATTAACTTCAATGCTCAGCTTCCCTGTTTTATAGAATCGCTGGTATTTACCAATTAATTTATCATTTTTAAAATCAGCAATATAAGCAACTCTACCATTTCTATATTTCTTACTCCAATGCCCTTGTTTCATTCCATTTATATCCTTATAATTTACAAGGGTATCGCCTTCTTGTCCAACATTTTGAGAAAAGCTTAAGCTGATACTAAACACTAAAATTAGGATGGTTAAAAGAATTTTGTTCATAGACTAATTTAATTAAAAATGAATTTGACATCTAAATAGAAGGTAAAAATACGAAATATTTTTCTTAGAAGCTCTGCTTTATTCTAGTGGATTGAATTATCTTATTTTTTATAACTCCTTGGATGATACATCATAATAGTTTCGTGCAAAAATTCTCGATCAAGATGCGTATATATTTCGGTGGTAAGAATGCTTTCGTGGCCCAGCATTTCTTGAACTACTCTTAAGTCTGCGCCTCCCTCTACCATGTGTGTGGCAAAAGAATGCCGAAAAGTATGAGGGCTAATATTTTTTATCAAACCTAATTTCTCTGATAATCGTTTAACAATAGTAAAAATCATTACCCGAGTTAGTTTTTTCCCTCTACGATTCAAAAACAAAATATTCTCAGAATCTTTTTTAATATTATCCATATGATTCCGAAACCCTTCTACATAAAAGCCAATTTCTCTAATTGCTTTTTTACTAATAGGGACTAACCGTTCTTTGTTTCCTTTCCCAACTACTTTAATATATCCTTCTTCGAAATGCAAGTTGGTTAATTCCAAACCAATTAACTCGGATACACGAAGACCGCAACTATACAAAGTTTCTATAATAGCCTTATTTCTATGCCCTTGTGCAGACGATAAATCAATTGCATTTTCTAATTCATCTATTTCGTCCAGACTTAAAACCACCGGCAATTTTCTTCCAATTTTGGGCGATTCTATTAAATCGGCAGGGTTTTCCGAAATTATTTCATCTAACAGTAAAAACCGAAAAAAAGCCTTTAAGCCTGAAATAATTCGGGCTTGAGAACGCTCCGACATTCCCAATTCGTTGACATAAATAATGAAATCTTGAATATCTTTACTTTCGACTTGCTTAATAGGTTTATCGGCATCGTTGAGCAATAAAAAAGATTCAAATTGTTGCACGTCTCGAAGATAAGCCTCCACCGAATTTCCCGATAAAGATTTTTCTAGACGAAGATAATTTTTAAACTCGTTAATGGTAAAATCCCAACTCATAACTTAAAGAATAAGTTTAAATTAATTGGATATAAAACTCTATTTAGATTCGTAACTTTGCTTAAAGAACATCAAATAACGATCAATATTCTTATCCTTCATCAAAATTTTAAGGTTGCCTTCTGTAATAATAAATTGTTGCATTTTTAAACTAGAGAATTCGCTATAAACATCGGTATTTTTACGTATTAATTTTAAATATTTATAAGCCTCCTTCGCATCATTTAATGGTTTTACTAAAATCAATTTCGTATCACTAGTCAATTTTCTATCGGCTACTTTAAAGTCAAACATTAAGAATTGGTTCAAGTTATATTTCACAATATTAAACTTAAGACGATTAAGATCAGAAATTTCACCTGTTGCAGCCATCATATACTGATGAGGGATTTCTGGATTGAAAACGTAAATATTTTCTGGTGCAATTTCTTCATCAATATTATCGTCAACAGAAGAACTATCTGGAGCACTTGTGTTCACATTATTAGAATTTGTTGTTTGACCTTCTTTTGCAACATACGCTGTTTCTCCATCGACCACAAAATTAGTATAGCCTCCCGATTCTATTCTACTAAGCATAAAATCTGCCAATTCTTGCTCTTCTGTTTTTGGGTAATCTTTTTTAACTTTGGTAAGCGTATTCTTCATTTCGTCGACATTTCCTTTCGCTCCAATAGACTGAGCTTTTAGAATCAAAAATTTAGGCATTAATGGCGTTTCGGGATTATTCTTTTCTACGTGGTCGCAATACTTAATCACTTTTGTAAATTTTCTATTCTGAAAAGACTGAAATGCTTTTGCATATATTCCTTTTGTTTTATTCTTTTCAGCTTCTTGCTTGGCTAGATAATTAGGATCGCTTAGAATTTTAGCAGGAATACTCTCTGGATATTTTTCAAGAATCGACTGCTTGTACTTAGTCGATTTATCGGGTTGTTTCTGTAATTCATGCAACTGATAAAGTTGAAACCAAGCGTCTAATTCGTACTCGGTTTTAGGATATCGTTTTAGTAATTCCTCGTAGGTTCTAATCGATTTATCATAATCTACAAATTGTTCTCTATATACTCTTGCCAATTGAAATAAGGCTTCTTCTATTTGTTGATTAGCCACTAATTGCAAAGAATCGGACATGGGTAATTGACTTAAATAGTACTTAGGATTTTTCTTGTCAAATTTTTGTTTTGTAGAATCTTTTTCTACGCTTTCACCATCGTCAGCCATCACACCAAAATCGACAATAGTTTTATTCTTACGTCTCCAATTATCTTCTAAACGCCTATCGCCCCATTTTCTAGCAAAATCGGCTTGCCCCATTCCAATAGCTGCGGGATTATAAAAATACCATTTGCCTCCAGCAGTTGAATTATTATTACCTGGTCTGTTATTTTCATTATATTGAGCCATGTCTATCTGATGCTGACGAGCTTCTTCTGCTGCTTTTTTTTCATCTTCAACAATTTTCTGAATAATCTTACTTATCATCTTTCCTCTTTCCTTTTCGGGCATATTGGCCAAGCGAAGTAAACTGTCTTGATTCTGAATAATCTCTGCATAACTAACCAATTCGGTTAGGTTCTCCGACTTGGCTGTAATTTCTTCGTAATTAGGATGTTTCTTGGAAAGATTCATTATCGTAGAATCGTAGTATGCTTTTGCCGTAATGTAATTTAATTTTGAAAAATAAATATCTGCTAATGCTAAATACGACAGCCCTTTCTGTGGATTATTAGCAACACTAGTATAAGCCGATAACTTATAATCGTTAATAGCATCCAATTCCAAATTTTCTTTCATATCTATATTGGCCAAAGCATAATAAATTTGGTCTTTATAGTCAATATTTTTTTCGTCTTTCAGCATTTTCTGCAACTGCTTTCGAATACCTTTACTATCGCCCGTTTTTTTATCAAAAAGAGTTGCCTTTTCAATTTTAGCAGAAAACTCCATTTCATATTTTGGTCGCATTTTAATTACTTCCTGATACATGTCGTAGGCCTTTTTATCTTGACCATTCATTTGATATATCTGAGCAATAATATATTTATAACGTCTTTTATAAAGCTTTTTACCTTTCTCGTTCAGAGCCAATTCTAACCAAGGTAGTGCCTCGCTATATCTTTTTTGTTTAATATAATAATCGGCATAAGTCGGAAATAATTCTCTATTCAATCTGTCTTCAGGAAATTCTTTTTCAGCTTCAGTGCGTTGCAAAAAATCTAGAGCTTTATCAAATTTTTTGGTTTGAATATATGTTCTTGCTAACCAAATCTGAGCATCGAATCTACTTTCTTCTTCAGGATATTCCGAAAGCATCCAGATAAAGTTTTCTTCTGCCGATTTATAATTCTTTTCCATAAAGAAAGCTTGCCCCATCAATAAATGTGCATCATCTACCCATTTGTTATATTCCTTTTTGGCGTAGAACTCCTTATCTTTTTTAGTCTTATGACCTTTTTTTCGCTTTGGCCTAGCTGTAATCGAATGTATTTTAATCAGCTTTGCAGCTTTCTTTTCGGCTCTTTGCATCTGACTACCAATGGAACTTGACGATGCATCGTCATAAATAAAAACATTTAATACATTGGAATAATCTTCGGTTAAATTATTTTCCAGATATAAAACACCTTCTTTAAAACTTTCTTTACCATTAAAATACACATTATAATGTGATGTAAGATTATGATAAGAACGTCTAAATCCTGTATTCTTCTTTGTTGAACAAGAATACAGGATTATAAAAAACAGCAATATGGTTCCTATTTTATATTTCAAAAATGTTTAATTTATTATATCAATAACTTAAAAGTAAAACAATTATTATAATTAAACTTTAATAATTACTTAACGGGAATTTTATCTATTCTTCTTTGATGGCGCCCCCCTTCAAATTTGGCATCTAAAAATGCTGTAATAATTGCTTTGGCCTCTTCTACAGAAACAAATCTTGCTGGTACAGCACAAACGTTTGCGTTGTTATGTTGCTTGGCTAAAGATGCTAATTCTGGAACCCAACATAATGCCGAACGGATACCTTGATGTTTATTTGCTACCATGTTTATTCCGTTCCCACTTCCGCAAAGAGAAATCCCTAAATCGTACGTGCCATTTTCTACAGCCTCTGCCATAGGGTGAGCAAAATCTGGATAATCGCTACTCTCGGAAGAGTAGGTTCCGAAGTCTTTAACTTCATGTCCTAAAGAGATTAACCACTTCACTAACTCTTCTTTAGTCTCGTATCCTGCGTGATCGCAAGCTATTGCTAAACTTTCTTTTCCCATTATTCAATTTTTACTTTTATGATAGTATCTAACAATTTAAAAATAAGATTTTGTTATTTCCTTGTTATCGAACTTATAAACTTCTTTTAATAAATCGTTGGCCAAACGACTTGCTCCTATTCTAAAGTATTTATTATTTAGCCAAGACTCTCCAAGAATAGACTTTACTACAGCATAATATTTAAACACTTCTTTTGAAGTTGATATACCTCCAGCAGGTTTTAATCCAATCTTTACTCCTGTTTTTTCATAATGTTCTTTTATTGCCTTGCACATTACATAAATAGCTTCTATTGTTGCAGCTGGATCTTCTTTTCCTGTAGATGTTTTAATAAAATCGGCTCCTGAATTTATTGCAATAACAGATGCTTTATAAACGTCATTTAATGTAGGAAGTAAGCCACTTTCTAAAATGACTTTAAGATGCGCATCTTTAATAGCATCTTTAATTATTTTAATTTCTTTTGCTACGTAATCGTAATCACCTTCTAAAAACTTACCTAGAGATATCACAATATCTATTTCGTCTGCTCCTTTTTCTACTGCTAATTCCGATTCGGCGGCTTTTATAGAAACAAAGGTTTGCGATGCAGGAAAACCAGCTGCAACAGATGCAATATTTACATCTTTAATCTCCAAAGCTGACCTAACCCCCTCTACCATACTTGGATATACGCAAATAGCAGCGACTTGTGGCATTTCAGGATAATTTTCATTCAATTGATTTACCTTTGAACACATTTTATTGATTACAGCTGAATTATCAGTAGATTTCAGTGTTGTTAAGTCTATTAAATTAAAAATAGTTTTTAAACTTTCTGCGTTATAATTGTCTTGCTCTTCTACTAAGATACGATCGATATCTTTCTGAACTTCTTGTGTATTAAATTCCATTATCTATATTTTTTATTCATTCATATTTTTATAACCAAACAATTTTCTTTCTTTAATAATATTTGCCACAAAATCAGGAACCATCGATTCCCAAGTATTATCATTTTCATTTATCAATTGAAATACTTTTCTTGAACAAACTTTCATTGTATCTCTATCAGCATTCGGCACATCTACAATCATCCTGTTATATATCAGGTGTTTATAAAGATATTCAAGTTCTTTTGGAATATCTATATCTTTACTTGTTATTAGCTCCTCATTGTTTTCTTTAAGGGTGGGGTAAATATACAATTTAAGATTGTTATAAAATAATTTTCCAAAGGCTTCCATTATTCCACCTTTCATATTGGAATAATAATTATTATCAAAAATATTAATTAAAGTTGGAATTCCCATTACCACACGCATCTTTTGAATCTTAAATTGTGAAAAATATTGCGATAAGCGATAGTATTCCTTGAAGTTAGAAACCATTACATTTAAACCAACTGCATTTAGTAAATCGACTCTGTCTAAAAAATCTTTTTCATCAAAGTTTCCTTTATAAGATAAATTATTTACCGTTATCTCACACATACTAATGGTGTTATCGGTATTATATGTTTTATCTTTTCTAAAAAGTTCGAAGCTTGTTTTCAACATATCCAAACCAGCATAAGTAATTGGTCTAAAGCTTCCTCTAAATGCTAAAACATTTTTCTTGTATAGCATATCTGAAGGCTGTTTAACATTTCCATTTCTATCAAACATAGTCGCATTAGTCATGCAATTCTTAACAAGTCTAACACTCAACAAACGATTATCGATATGATTTAGTGAAGGACCAGTCATGCTTACCATATTAATATCGACACGATCTATATCTAAATTATCTAAAAGTGACAATAAAAAATGATTGGCATTTTCTGTATAATTAAAACAAGCATAAACTAAATTTACACCTAAAATACCTAATGTATATTGCTGTAAAAGCTGGTCGTTTTCTTTAAGATTTACATGAACAATTACTTTATTTGCTTCTTCGCCTGGTTTAGACTGAAACTGAACTCCAAGCCAACCATGCCCTTGGTTTGTTTTAGAATAATTTAAAGTTTCAACGGTATCGGCAAAAACAAAGAAACAGGTATCGACTTTCTTGTCTGTTTCTAAAACCTCGTTAAGTTGATTAAACTCGTCGTTCAACATCAGATTTAGCCTATCTTCTGACACATATCGCCCGGGTTTGTTTTCATTATATAAATGATCCGAAAAAGTTTTATCGTAAGCAGAAATACTTTTAGCTATTGTACCGGAAGCACCTCCTGCTTGAAAAAAAGCACGAGCAACTTCTTGTCCTCCTCCAATTTCGGCTATCGTGCCATATATGTCAGAAGTCAAATTAATATCTAAAGCTTTTCGCTTAGTTGATAGTTGTTCTCGCTGTTTC
>JAMOQL010000101.1 GCA_027064025.1 Bacteroidales bacterium | reverse complement strand
TATGCTTTTATTAACAATATTTAAAAAAGACAATGCTATTTAGAAATTTGCTTAGATATCAATTATCTTTGCCTTTCAAAAGACAAATAAAAATGAACATTACAGAATATATTTCGAAACAAGTAAACATAAGTAACAAACAAGTTTCGTCCACTATTTCTCTTATCAATGAAGGTGCTACTATTCCATTTATTAGTCGTTACCGTAAAGAATATACAGGAAATCTGAATGAAGTTCAGATTGCTGATATCCAAAAAGAAAAAGAAAATTATCAGGAAATAGAAAAAAGGAAAGATAGTATTCTTAAAAAGATTAACGAACAAGGCAAACTTACAGATGAACTTAAAATAAAAATAAAAAACTCATACAATTTAATAGAACTAGAAGATATTTATCTGCCTTACAAAACAAAGCGAAAAACAAAAGGATTAATAGCTAAAGAAAACGGACTAGAGCCTTTAGCCAAAATGATTATGGCTCAGAACAATTCCGACATTCGAGGGACAGCTCAACGTTTCAGAAGCAAAGAAATAAAAACTATCGATGATGCAATAAACGGCTCTATTGATATTATATCGGAATGGATTAATGAAAGCATTAATATTAGAAATTTCCTTCGTAAACTATTTAATAACAAAGCACTACTAACTGTAAAACAAGGAAAAGAAACTCAAAATGCTGATAAATACAAAGATTATTTTGATTGGTCAGAACCTCTTTCTCGCTGCCCATCGCACCGATTTCTGGCTATTTATAGAGGAAACAAAGAAGGCATATTAAAAATGCATGCATTACCAGAAGAAGAATATGCCATAGAATCGATCGATAAACGTTTGATAAAGGGGAATAACGATTCATCTGATATTGTTAAAAAATCATCCAAAAATGCATACAAAAAAATGCTTCGCCCCTCATTAGAGAACGAACGTATTAACCAAGCTAAGAAAATTGCTGACACTCAAGCTATCAAAGTATTTAGTGATAATTTACGTCAACTTTTATTAGCTCCACCCTTAGGTGGACAGCGAACCTTAGCAATTGACCCTGGTTATAAAAGCGGATGTAAAGTAGTTTGTTTAGACGAAAAAGGGGACTTATTAGCCAATACTAACATTTATCCCCACAAACCTCAAGAAGATACAAAAACAGCATCTAAACGCATAGTTTCTTTAATCGAACAATATAAAATTGATGCAATTTCAATTGGCAATGGTACAGCCAGCAGAGAAACTGAATTTTTTATTAAACGTCTAAAATTTAATAGACCTGTTAGAGTTTTTATTGTTAGCGAAGACGGAGCTTCAATTTATTCAGCATCGAAAGTTGGACGAGAAGAGTTTCCTGAGTTCGATATCACGGTTCGTGGTGCAGTTTCTATTGGCCGTAGATTAATGGACCCCCTTTCCGAGTTAGTAAAAATAGATCCTAAATCACTCGGAATTGGACAATATCAGCACGAAGTAGACCAAAAAGAATTAAAAGAGAAATTAGATTTTGTAGTTGAAAGTGTTGTCAATCAAATTGGCGTAAATATTAATACTGCAAGCAAATATCTATTACAATATGTTTCTGGATTAAATATAGGAAATGCCGAAAAGATAGTTAAATATCGTTTGGAGAATGGATTATTCGAGAATAGAAAACAATTAATAAAAGTACCAGGAATTGGAGCAAAAGCTTTTGAACAGGCTGCTGGTTTTCTTAGAATTCCCAAAGCACAAAATCCACTTGATAACTCTAGAGTTCATCCTGAAAGATATAAACTAGTCGAAAAAATGGCTAAAGACATTGATGTTAGCATCGAAGAACTAATTGGAAATGAAAAGCTTATAAGAAAAATAAAATCAAATAATTATATTTCTACTGAAGTAGGCTTACCAACAATTTTAGACATACTTAAAGAACTCGGAAAAAAAGGATTAGACCCCAGAAAAGTGACTAAAATATTAGAGTTTGACCCCAATATTAGAAATATTTCGGATTTATCTATTGGGATGGTCCTCCCTGGAATAGTTACTAATGTAACAAATTTCGGTGCTTTTGTAGATGTTGGAATTAAAGAGAATGGTTTGATTCACGTTTCTCAAATGTCCAACGAATTTGTTGACGACCCCAATAAATACGTCAAACTTCATCAACATTTACATGTTAAAATTTCATCGTTAGATATCGACAGAAAACGTATTGGTTTGACATTAAAAGATATTGAACAGTAAACCACTATACACTGCAAGGACGTAAATTGGGTCTACGAAAAAATTCTTTTTTTATTCATAAGATTTAATTTGAGGCAAAGCTATAAATATCAATCAATATAAAGGGTTACAGTCTCCTTTTTGTCTATTAAGCCAATAATTACAATTAATTAGTGTTGCTTTAATAATGTCTAATATATTAAGTCTTGTTATATTTTTAGAAGCTTAAAGCGCATAGTTTTAACTTAAACGGTGACCAATAAGCTTGTTCTACCTACATATTTTCTTTAATATCGTAGCGTTTACCTTCTTCTGCTATTTTCGTATTCTGGAAAATTGCTTGTGCTTCTACTTCTAGTAAAGATAAATCTTTATATCTAGTAGAGAAATGACCTAATAGTAACTGCTTTGCCGCAGATTTTTTTGCTATAGTTGCCGCTTGTTTTGCCGTAGAATGCTTAGTTTCCTCTGCACGCTTTATATCCGAATTACAAAAAGTTGACTCATGAAATAATAAATCTAAATTATTAATCTCATTTAACATATCTGGATAATAAGCGGTATCCGAACAATACGCATATGAACGTGGCTTGGGCACATCAAAAGTTAAATACTGATTGGGGATAATCTCACCATTATCTTTAATAAAATCTAAGCCTTTTTTAATATTTACTATTTCAGAAATTGGAATCCGACATTCATCTAATCTTGATTTATCGATCTTACGAAGTCTCTTTTTTTCTTGAAATCTAAAACCATGAACAGGTATAGAATGCTTCATAGGGAAAGCCTTTACAAAATAAGCGTCTGTTTCTAAAACAACTTCTGACTTTCCTTCGATTAATGAATGGAATATTATTGGGTAAGTTAATTTATTATTAAAAAACTGATTATGATAATCGATTAATTCTTTCAGTTTTGAATTGGCATAAATATGTAAATCACGAGATCGTCCTAGAAGACTAAAAGTTGATAATAATCCAAACAATCCAAATACATGATCTCCATGCAAATGAGAAATAAATATATGACAAATCTTTGAAAACTTAAAGTGATTGCGTCTTAATTGAGATTGAGTTCCCTCACCACAATCGACAAGAAAAAAATTATTGTGCAATTTAACTATTTGTGAAGAAGGATTTCTTTTAGAATTAGGAACTGCTGAAGATATTCCTAATACAGTAACAGAGAAGTCCATAGCAATATTTTTTATTCTATCTCATTTATCAAAGAACTCATTAAATCATCAGCCTTATTAATGTTATAAGCGATATGCAAATCTTTATCTAACTGAGATATACTCAATAAGTGGTCAATTTTATCTTTAACCCCACCTACAACAAGATATCCTTGCGAATTTTTACAAAGACGATCAGTTGTTGCTATTGCATTTAATCCTTCTATGTCGGCTTCTACACAGTTTGACAAATCCAAAACAATATTCTTTTCTCCTCCACCTGTTATCAATACAATCTCAGCCTTGAGGGAGGGAGCCAAATGCACATCTAATTTATCAGATAGGATTTGAACCTGAGTATAATTTTCTCTTTTATCAATCTTTAACTCCATGTTGCTAAGATAAAAAAAATCCCGATTAAAAAATCGGGATTTAATTATATTAAAAAGAAAATTATTATTATTTCTTTTTCTCTTCTTTTTCCATTTTAGCTTTTAATTCCTCTAAACCAGAAATATCACCTAAAGTTGCTTTCTCGACTTGTGGCATTTGTAGTTTTGAACCTCCACCTGACGATTTTCTTGTTTTACCTGCTGCAGCATCACGAGCATCTTCAAAAATTCTACTATGAGATAAAATAATTTTCTTTCCTCCTTTAGAGAAATCAATTACTTTAAACATCATTTTCTCGTCTTGCTTACCAGAAGTTCCATCTTCCTTAACTAGATGCTTTGGTGTAACAAACCCCTCAACACCATATTCAAGAGCAATTACAGCTCCTTTTTCGGTTAAGTTAATAACTGTTCCTTCATGTTCTGATCCAACTTTAAAAATAGTTTCAAATACATCCCATGGATTCTCTTCCATTTGTTTGTGTCCTAAACTTAATCTTCTATTGTCTTTATCTACTTCCAAAACAACAACATCTAATTCTGCTCCAATTTGAGTAAACTCTGATGGATGTTTAACTTTCTTAGTCCAAGATAAATCTGAAATATGAACTAAACCATCTATACCTTCTTCTAATTCAACAAAAATTCCAAAAGTAGTAAAGTTTCTAACTTTTGATTTATGTTTAGAACCAACAGCATATTTAGTATCAATATCAGCCCATGGATCAGGATTCAATTGCTTAATTCCTAACGACATTTTTCTCTCTTCTCTATCAATAGTAAGAATTACAGCTTCAACCTCATCCCCTACTTTCATAAATTCTTGAGCCGATCTTAAGTGCTGTGACCAAGACATTTCTGAAACGTGAATTAAACCTTCAACGCCTGGAGCAATTTCAACAAATGCTCCGTAATCAGCCATTACAACAACTTTTCCTTTAACCTTGTCGTCAACTTTAAGACCTTCGTCTAAGCTATCCCAAGGATGAGCCGATAATTGTTTTAATCCTAATGCAATACGTTTTTTATTATCATCAAAATCAAGAATAACTACGTTAATTTTCTCGTCTAATTTAACAATCTCCTCTGGGTGATTAACACGTCCCCAAGATAAGTCTGTAATATGAACTAGACCATCAACCCCACCTAAATCAATAAATACGCCATAAGATGTGATATTTTTAACAGTTCCCTCTAATACTTGACCTTTCTCTAATTTAGAGATAATTTCTTGTTTCTGTATCTCAAGTTCAGCCTCGATAAGTGCTTTATGCGAAACAACAACATTTTTATATTCTTGGTTAATCTTAACTACTTTAAACTCCATAGTTTTATTAACATAAACATCGTAGTCTCTAATTGGTTTCACATCAATCTGTGATCCTGGCAAGAAAGCCTCGATACCAAATACATCTACAATCATACCACCTTTAGTACGACATTTAATATAACCTTTAACAATTTCTGATTTGTCAAGAGCTTCATTAACTCTATCCCAAGAGCGTAATGACCGTGCTCTTTTATGAGATATAACTAACTGTCCATTAGCATCTTCTTGGTTTTCAACAAGAATTTCAACTTTATCTCCAACTTTTAATTCTTCATTGTAACGAAATTCATTAGCAGAAATAATTCCTTCTGATTTCGATCCAATGTTTACAATAACCTCTCTTTTGGTAATTGCGACTACTGTACCATCGACAACCTCATTCTCAACAACTGCTGATAATGTGTCAGAGTACATAGCTTCTAATTCTTTTGTTTCATCTTTAGAATACAACTCTGTTGCACCTTGCTCTAAAGCATCCCAGTCAAATTCTTCGGGTGCTACATTTTCGTTCACTATTTCCTCTACGGGCTTAGCTTCTACTTTTTCTACAACCTCTACTTTTGGTTGCTCTTGAGTTTGTTCTTCTTGAACTTTCTCTTGATTTTCTAATTTTTCTTTACTCATTTTAAAATACTAAAAATTAATAAGTTAGACAATATATATATTTTAACGAGCCGCAAAATTACAAATAATAAATGGCATAGCCTTAGTATTTATCAAAAAACTCTACTCTATATTTAAAAACATTTAACACCAATTACATTCTGTATACCGCTAATATTTTGTATCTTTTGTAGATGGGAAAACGAGGCTAGATTTAGCTTAAAGACACATGTCGAAAGATGTTTAACTGCTAGAGGTGTAAAACCAATTATGAAATATCAGCATGCATTTCTAAATACTTATTTATACGACAGTTACTCTCCAATAAATGGAGATTCGTTCACTTACGAAATAGAAGGGACTACTAGTAAAATATTCTATAAATATTTAGTCGAATTTTCTAAATACAAACCTTACGAACTTTAAATTATTATCATTGACAATGCGGGATTCCATTCTATAAAAAATTATAAATTACCTAACAATATAAAGCTAATTAGAATTCCTCCTTATTCTCCTAAACTAAACCCATCAGAAAAAATATGGGCGTATATTAAGCAATCATACAAAAACAAAGTCTTTGAAAATTTAGACAATGTAAAAAATGGTTACATAATTTTATTAAGAATAAACTAAATGAAGATATTATAATGAGGATTACACGCCGATACTTATGGTAAATTATTTGAGGGCATTTTGTAATATAAATGGTATTATTGGGGAATACTCTTTCCTTTTCCCGCATAAAGAAAGGCAACCTTAATGGTTGCCTTTTACATTTTCTATTAAGAATCGAATTTATTACTTATTCTCTTTTCTTTCTGGTTTTGGTAAAAGTGCCTTACGAGACAATTTAAATTTACCATTTCTTTCGATAGATAATAATTTAACATCTACTTTATCACCAATTTTAAGAACTTCGGTTACTTTTTCAAGTCTTCTGTGCTCAATCTCCGAGATATGAAGCAAACCTTCTTTTCCTGGCATAATTTCAACAAAAGCACCAAAGTCAACAATATTCTTAACTGTCGCATGGTAAGTCTCTCCTACCTCAGGAACGGCAACAATACCTTTAATCCATTTCATTGCCGCATCAATTGCTGCACCATCTGGAGCCGAAACAGAAACATGTCCCTTCTCGTCAATTTCTTCGATAGTAATTACAGTATCTGTTTCTTTCTGTATTTCTTGAATTACTTTTCCACCTGGTCCAATACAAGCACCAATCATATCTTGAGGAATAATAATACTTTCCATTCTTGGAGTCTGAGGTTTTAATTCCTCTCTTGGAGTATCTAGAGTTTTCATCATCTCACCCAAAATATGAGCTCGCCCCTCTTTAGCCTGCAATAATGCCTGCTCTAGAATCTCGTATGATAAACCATCAACTTTAATATCCATTTGTGTAGCAGTAATACCTTTTGAGGTTCCTGTTACTTTGAAGTCCATATCACCTAAATGATCTTCATCTCCTAAAATATCAGATAAAACTGCAAATTTCCCTGTTGCAGTGTCGGTAATTAGTCCCATTGCGATACCAGAAACTGCAGACTTCATCTTAACACCTGCATCCATTAATGCTAGACAACCACCACAAACAGTAGCCATAGATGAAGATCCATTCGATTCTAAAATATCTGAAACTAAACGAATTGAATATGGGTTTCCCTCTTCTTTAGTAGGAATCTGACCTTTTAATGCTCTCCATGCTAAATTTCCATGACCAACTTCTCTACGGCTTACACCTCTTACTGGTCGTGCATCTCCTGTAGAAAATGGAGGAAAATTATAATGTAAAGTAAAACGCTCGGTTTTTGCAATAACAGCTCCATCAATACGTTGCTCATCTAATTTAGAACCTAACGTAACAGTACAAACTGATTGAGTTTCACCTCTTGTAAATACAGCAGAGCCATGTGGAGAAGGTAAATAATCTACCTCCGACCAAATTGGACGAATCTGTGTTGTTTTACGACCATCTAATCTTAAACCTTCGTCTAAAACCATATTACGAACGGCATCTTTTTCAACATCGTGATAATAGACGCCCACTAAACCTTTAATTTGAGCTTGTTCTTCTTCGCTATACTGCGATAAAAATTCTTCTTTTACAGCTCCAAATTTCTCAGCACGTAAATGCTTATCAGCATTACATTCCATTGCAACAGCATAAGCTTTGTCATAGGTTTCTGCTTTAACCTTTGCTCTTAAATCCTCATCGTGAGTTTCGTGACAATATTTTTTCTTTTCTGTAGAACCTACTGCCTCCATTAAGTCTAACTGAGCTTGACACTGAAGTTTGATAGTTTCGTGAGCTACTTTAATAGCCTCTAACATATCTAATTCAGAAACCTCATCAAACTCCCCTTCAACCATATTAATATCGGACATAGTACCTGCTACAATCATATCCATATCGGCTCTCTCTAGAGCTTCCATAGAAGGATTAACAGCAAACTCACCATCTATTCTTGCAACTCTACACTCAGAGACTGGACCATGAAAAGGTAAATCAGAAACTGCAATTGCTGCTGATGCAGCTAAACAAGCGTATGCATCTGGATATATTTCTTTATCAGAAGACATTAGTGTTACGGTAACAAATGTTTCGGCATGAAAATCTTCTGGAAACAATGGACGAAGTGCTCTATCCATCAATCTTGCTATAATAATTTCATAATCCGATAAACGACCTTCTCTTTTCAAGAAACCACCAGGAACACGACCTACTGATGCAAATTTCTCTTTGTATTCACATGATAAAGGCAGAAAATCCACATTTTCTCTAGCCTCTGGAGCCGAAACAACAGTGGCTAATAACATAGTTTCTCCTACTTTTAAAACAACCGAACCATCGGCCTGTTTTGCTAACTTTCCTGTCGAAAGTTCTACTTCTTGACCATCAGCCAACCTGATTGTCTTTTTAATTTCGTTATACATCTTTTTTTCGTCTTTTTATAAGCCTACATAGGCTTAAATTTCTCGACATTATTGTCGAATTTTATTTATTATATCTTTTATCGTTTGCAAAAATAAGTTTTTCTAATGATTTTTACTAGGGATAATTGGAACTTTATTTATTCTATTTCTAAATAAGATATAATAAACAAAAAGAGGACCTACAAAATATAGACCCTCTTCAATTTCATTATATTAAGATATTATCTTCTTAAACCCAGTTCTTTAACAATATTACGATATCTAACAATATCCTTCTTTTGTAAATAATCAAGCAAACCTCTACGCTTACCAACTAATTTCTGCAAAGCACGTTGAGTGCTATAATCTTTTCTGTTTTCTTTAAGATGATCTGTGAGGCTTTTGATACGGTATGAAAATAACGCTACTTGGCTCTCTGCAGAACCTGTATCACTATTAGACTTCCCGTACTCTGTAAAAAGCTCAACCTTTTTTTCTGGTGTTAAATAACTCATTTTAATTTTTCTTTTAATTATTTGAATCTGCAAATTTATAATTTTTCTTTTAGTAAAAAAAAGTTTTCTTATTTTTATTCAAAAAATATAGATTTATAATAGCCGTTAAAAATATGTGATATATAGCATATAATTATTTGATTTTTTTCATGATTATATCCAAAAATTTAACCCTATCTTTGTTGTATAAAATTAGTGAATTTATAAATTAAAATATTTAAATTATTTATTAAATGCCTTATGGATCTTAATAAGATAATGAATGACTTAGAGGCTAAAAACCCGGGTCAAGTAGAGTTTCTTCAAGCAGCTAAAGAAGTTTTAGAAACAATTGAAGAATTTGTGAACGAGAACCCTATCTACAACGAAAACGCTCTTATCGAAAGAATTGTAGAGCCAGAAAGAGTTCTTATGTTTAGAGTACCTTGGACTGATGATAACGGAACAGTTCAGGTAAATAGAGGTTACCGTGTTGAATTTAATAGCGCTATAGGACCTTATAAAGGTGGATTAAGATTCCATCCAAGTGTAAACCTTAGCATTCTTAAATTTTTAGGTTTTGAGCAAACTTTCAAAAACTCTTTAACTACATTGCCTATGGGTGGTGGTAAAGGAGGTTCTGATTTCAATCCTAAAGGAAAATCAGATGCTGAAGTTATGCATTTCTGTCAGGCTTTTATGTCTGAATTATCTCGTCACATTGGACCAAACACAGATGTGCCTGCAGGCGATATAGGAGTTGGTGGTCGTGAGATTGGATACTTATTTGGAATGTACAAAAAACTTCGTAATGAATTTACGGGCGTATTAACAGGTAAAGGAATGGAGTTCGGTGGTTCTTTAATTCGTCCTGAAGCAACTGGATTTGGTGGAATTTACTACACAAAAGAAATGTTGGCAACTAAGGGTGATGATTTAGCGGGTAAAACTGCTGCCTTATCTGGATTTGGAAACGTTACTTGGGGAGCTGCTCTTAAATTAAAAGAATTAGGTTCTAAAGTTGTTACAGTATCTGGACCTGATGGATATTGTCATATAGAAAATGGAATGACTGATGAGATGATAGACTTTTTATTAGAACTTAGAGCTTCCAATAATGATGTTGTTGCTCCAATGGCTAACGAATTTGATGGTGTCAAATTTGTTGCTGGAGAAAAACCATGGGGTGTAAAAGTAGATATGGCTTTCCCTTGTGCTATCCAAAATGAATTGAACGGTGATGACGCTAAAGCATTAATTGCAAATGGTGTAAAATATGTTGCTGAGATTTCTAATATGGGTTGTACACCTGAAGCTGTAGTTGCATTCCACGAAGCTAAAATCTTATTCGGACCTGGTAAAGCTGTAAATGCTGGTGGTGTTGCTGTTTCTGGTTTAGAAATGGCTCAAAACTCTATGCGTTACAACTGGACCAAAGAAGAAGTTGACCAAAAATTACATCAAATCATGAAAGATATTCATGCCGCAGGTGTTAAACATGGTACTGAAGCTGATGGATACATTAACTATGTTAAAGGATCTAACATTGCTGGTTTCATTAAAGTTGCTGATGCTATGATTGCTCAAGGAATTGTATAATTTCTAAGACAAATCTTAAATAAATAAAGGCTATCTCAATTGAGATAGCCTTTATAATTACACAAAACCATTTCGTTTATTTTATTGTAAATAATCTTTTTATTATTTTTCTATTTTCTTCTACTGAGTTCTTTTGTGCAGAGGGCTTATACATTACATCTAATCTATCTTGATAAGTTTCTGTAATCCGATGACGAACCATCTTCAAAGTAGAATTTATCATTTTGTTAGATTCTGAAAATTCTTCTTCAATAATCTGAAAATTAGCAGGAATCCATTTCTCCGGAAATTTCCCTTTAAACTCATCTACTTCTTTAAAATGCAGAAGCTCTTGTTTTGTTCTTCTAATAATTTCGTCGGAAGTAAATATTTCCTCTTTTTTAATTAATTCTTCAACCTTATTTTTATCCAATGTTAATAAAGCGGTCGTACTTTTCTTATGATCATTATATATCATGGCTTGATTAATAATATTCGAGCTATTAACGATAGCCTCTTCAATTTCTTCTGGAGAATACTTCTCTCCATCATCAGAAATTAACAAAGCCTTTTCTCTCCCAACTACAACCAAAAAATCATCTTCATCGAAATAGCCCAAATCCCCTGTATATAACCAACCGTCTTTAAGGACATCAGCAGAAGCTTCTGTATTTTTATAATACGCCTTCATTACATTATCGCCCTTGACAACAATTTCGCCACGCTTTCCTTTTGGTAATTCTATATTATTCTCATCACAAATTTTACAAACCAAACCATTCAATATCTTCCCTGAAGTACCCATTTTATGGCAGAAAGGGGTGTTTGTTGAGATAATAGGAGCGGCTTCGGTTAGCCCATACCCTTGAAAAACAGGTACTCCTATAGCTTTAAAGAACTGTTGTTGTTTAATATCCAATAAAGCTCCTCCTCCTACAAAAAATTCAATGTTTGGTCCCCAAATCCTCCTTAACTTTCTAAATATTAATTTCTCAGCTACGATGTGATTAAAAAAAGTACTAAACTGCACTAATTTACCAGGTCTTTTATAAGCATCTCCATTTCTTTTTATAGAAGAATTAATCCCTCTTTTAAAAATCCCTTCTATAACAGGACCTTTTATTTTTACCCCATCTTTAATTTTATGAATAAAATTACTAGTTAAAGCAGGAACAGTCAATAAGAAATGGGACTCTGCCTCAACCAAATTAGCTGGGATATTTTTAAGTGCATTCATCCCCCCCCCCCTTGCATCAACAAAATGCAAAGACAAGCCTCGCGTAAGAGCCGTGTATATGCCAACGGTGTGAGCAAAGGAATGATCTAAAGGAAGAATTATCAACGTTGAAATTAATTCTTTTATTTTAAAAGTATTTACCGCCTCATTACTATTCGAAAAATAATTAAGATGCGTTAGCATTATCCCTTTAGGATTCCCTGTAGTTCCTGAGGTGTACGATATAGTTACAACATCGTCCTCTTTAACTTCCATCTGATTTTTTTTAATCTTTTCCTTATTAGTAGATAACTTTTCTGTCCCAAGTTGATATAAATCGTCTATGAATAGGAGTTTTTTTTCATCAAATTGATTTTTTTTACATTGCTCCGAAATCTTATTAGAAGGCTTATCTAACACCACTAATTTTAAATCTTGACATTCATACTTATCCCATTGACTTATTATTTTTTCCAGAGTATTTTCTGAAACAACAAATATTTTAGAATCTGAATGATTGACTCTAAAAGGAACCTCTTCTGGTAATAATTTTATAGAAAGAGGAACCGAAATTGCACCTGCATACAATGCTGCAAATTCAGTAATAATCCAATCAGCCTTAGCTTCGGACAAAATGGCAATTTTATCTTCATAAACAATCCCAAGTTCTATTAATGCAGATGCTATAATTATAGATTTATCTTTAGCCTCTTTAAATGTAATCCTTTCCCACCCATCATTACCTTTCTGACTTAAATAAGGTTTATTAGGATACTTGCCACACGCATCATCTAGCAAGCTAAAAACAGTTCTTTTACCCATATCAAATATAAATTCTATCTTTCACAAATATACATTTTTTTATGTTTTGAAAAAATTACTCACAATTTTCTACATCTATGCATCGAGTTTTTTTGTAATTTCGCAATCGCAAAATATTAGAAAATGTATAAAGAAGTAAAAAGTTTAGACGAGTTTAATCAGATTATTATAGATAACGATGCTGTATTAGGCTATTTTTCGAATGAGACCTGTAATGTCTGCAAAGTTCTGAAGCCTCAAATTTACGAAATGATTCAGAAAAATTACCCAAAAATCAAACCTATCTATATAGATATTTCTGAAATACCTGAGATTTCTGCTCAAAATTCAGTTTTTACAATACCTACTATCATTATTTACCTTGCTGGAAAAGAAACCTTCAGAAAAAGCAGGCATGTTGGGGTAGAGGAATTAAAAGGGGCAATAGAACGCCCATATCAAATTATGTTTTCTTAATTACAATTTAATAAAAAAATAAAGATTATAAATCATGGGAAGAGCATTTGAATTCAGAAAAGCTAGAAAAATGAAACGTTGGTCTAAGATGGCCAAAACATTTACGAAAATTGGGCGAGACATTGTTATAGCCGTCAAAGAAGGTGGACCTGACCCTGATACCAATGCTAAATTAAGAGCTGTATTTCAGAATGCCAAAGATGCAAACATGCCCAAAGAGAATGTTGAACGAGCCATAAAAAAAGCTGCTGACAAAGATACTTCAAACTATAAAGAAGTTATTTTCGAAGGCTACGCTCCTCATGGCATTGCAGTATTAGTAGAAGCATCAACTGACAACAATAACAGAACTGTAGGTGTTGTACGTTCTGTTTTTAATAAAAACGGAGGCA
>JAMOQL010000100.1 GCA_027064025.1 Bacteroidales bacterium | reverse complement strand
CTGAAGGATAAGGAGTACGATATGGCGAAGGAGAATATCGATAAATGTGTTGTTCATCCTAAAACAATGACCGATGCCAAGGCTTGGCTGTATTATGGTCAGATATATTACGGTATTGCTATTTCTAAAGATAAAGCTTATATGAATCTTGATAAAGATCCAGAGATAAAATCTTTTAAAGGATATAAAAATGCATTAATGTACAATTTTATTGATAAATCGTTTTGGGATTTGGATATTGAACATAATCAAATGGATATGATTAAATTTTCTAAAGCACTAAATAATAGAGATACCAAGTATGTTGATCAAATGATATTAATGGATGTAATTAATGGTTTTTCAGGCTTGTCTAACGCTATGGTAAACAGAGGTCTTAAAGAATATCAAGAAAATAAGAATTATTCTAAAGCTTTAGAATTATTTGAACATTCGTTATTTACATCTCAAGTTTCGGGAAGAGTGGATACTCAAGCGGTATATTTTTGTGCATTGGCATCTGTAAAAGCTAAAGAAACCGATAAAGCTATTCAGTATTATGAGGTCTTAACAAAGATGGATTATGGTGCAACAGAAACTGATAAATCTAATAATTACTATTTTCTAGCAAAACAATATTTAGCTAAAAATGATACTGTTAAGTATGTGAAAACAATTAGTGATGGAATAGAAAAATATCCAAACTCAAGTAGTAATCTAGTGGTGGAAATGATTAATTTTTATTTAGCAAAGAATATGCAAAAAGAAGCGTTGGAGTATTTAGACAAAGGTATTGTCGCTGCACCAACAAATGCAAGTTTATATTATGCTAAAGGAACCATTTACGATACCGATTCTTTATTACAAGATAAAGACAAAGCTTTAGCTGCTTACCAAAAAACGATCGAAATTGATAGCAATCATTTTGATGCTTATTATAATATTGGAGCTATATATTATAATAAAGCAGCTGCAAAAAATGATGAGGCTAATAATGTTGATCCTGATGATTTTAAAAAGTATAAAGCTGTGAAAGCTGAAGCTAATGTTTTTTTTAAACAGGCATTACCTTTTTTAGAAAGAGCTCATAAAATTAATACTAAAGATATGGCAACTATGCAATCTTTGAAGTTGATATATTACAGACTTGGTGATCTTGATAAAAGTGAAGCAATGAAAAAAGAGATGGGTGGAAAATAAAATAAAATTTCTAGCTTTTCTAACAACAAATTTTATAAAGGGAGGCTTAGGCTTTCCTTTTTTAATATCAGAAACTTATGATTAAATTTATTTGTACTTTTATTGCGTTTTTATTATTATCTTCTTTTCTGTATGGGCAGCATAATACAGAGAAAATAGAAACTTTAATATCTCAAGAAAAAATACAAGAAGCACGTATTTTAATCGATAAGGCCCTACTAGAAGATGCTAATAACCCCAAACTATTGTTATATAAGGGGATGATTATTCAAAATCAAATCGAAATATCGACCCCCAGTCAAGACAAAAAATATATCTTAGATTCTGTTTACTATTTTTATTCACAAGCTTTAAAGTACGATACTCATCAATATTTATCCCCAATTTTATCTGAACAGTTACAAACAGTTGCTCAACAATATTCATATGCGGGAATGGAGCAGTTTAATGAAGGAGAATATAAATCAGCATTATCTATTTTTGAAAAAAACATTAAAATATTGCAATTGCCAATTATTGGTCAACTAGACACTATGATGCTTTATAATGCAGCTTTTTCTGCTGAAAAGCTTAAAGATTATCCTAAAGAGAGGTATTATTATCAAGAAATACTTAAGTATAGACCCAACGATTGGGAATCAATTATAGAATTGGCCAATACTTATAAGAACGAAGGTAATTCAAATCAATATTTTTCAATTATTAAAAAAGCTAACCAAAAACATCCCGAAGTTGCTACTTTTTATAATCAATTGATAGGCTATTATCTAGAAAATAAGAAATCGGATTCAGCATTAATATATCTAGATGTATTAATCAACAAAGAAAAATTTAATGATAAATTACAATATTTAAGAGGAAGTATTTTACAAGAACAAGGTAAAATTGCAGAATCTGAACAAGCTTATAAAAGAAGTTTAAAGTTAAATCCAAATAATCTTGATGCCGCATATAATCTTGCAGCCAATAATTATAATAAAGCAGTAGATTTGTTAGAAAAAAAGAAATTGTCAAAAAAAGAAAAGACAAATCTAAAATTGTATCTTACAATTAGTTTATCTTATTTAGAAACCGTAAGAAAACAAGAACCGCAAAATAAATATGTATTATCAATGTTGATGACTTGTTATCAAGAACTAAATATGAAAAAAGAAGAGAAGGAATTGAAAATTTATATTGAAGATAATCAAAAATAATTTAACTATGAAAAACTCAAAAGCAATAATTATTATAGCATCTATCTTTTTGCTAATTAATAATTTATATTCTCAAGAAGAAAAGAATATAGAATTGATGAAAGGAAAAATTGAAGATGCAAAAAAACAGGTAGATATAGATCTTCTAAATAGTGAGAAAAACCATAAAGCAGAAACATGGTATTTGGCATCGTATGTATATACTCGTATGGCAAAATCGGAAGTCTATTTAAAGTTAGAACCTTATCCAGGCGAAAAAGCTTTGGATTATATGAAAAAATCGAAAGAATTAGATGTTACAGAAAAATTATACTCAGAGCAAATTAATGTTTTGTTAGATTTGGGTCCCACATTTTACAATAAAGCTATTAACAAATATAACGAAGCCGTAAAAGATAGCTCTGTAGAAAATTTTAAATTAGCATTGCGATATTTCGAAGATTATTTTGAATTATTGGTAGTTTTGAAAAATGATGAAAAATTTGTTAAGCAGATTATAGAACTTAGTGGAGTGAAACATAACGACATCTATTTCTTTGCAGGATATTCTGCAGAATCTGTTGGTGATAAAGAAAAGGCCTTGAAATATTATTCAAATTTAATAGATTTTAATTCTGATAATTTCACGGCAAAATCTAACGGAAAAGATTTGGCATATCTTTATGAAGCTAAAATTTATGCCTCTACGAATGACTATGAAAATGCATTAAAAATAATTAAAAGAGGTATCGAATTGTATCCTGAAAACACTAATTTAGTGATGACTGCTATTGTAATGTTCCAAGATGCAAATAAAACTGATGAGATGGTTGAGCAGATGCAAAAAGTTGTACAAGCTAATCCCAATAATCTTAAATTATTATTTATTCTAGCAAGAAAATATTCCGAATACGGAAAAAAATTCACGAAAAATGGATATCAGTCTACGGCAGATAAATATTTGAATCAGTCTATAATTTATTATAATAGAGCCTTAGATCTTAACCCTAAAGATATTAAAACACAATATTCAATAAATTATAATCTTGGAGTATTATACTATAACAGAGGCGTTTGGGAGTTTAAAAAAGGAGAAAAAGTAGATTTGTCAAAATTGCAAGAGTATTTTTCAAAAGCTAAGCCTATATTGCAAAAAGCTAATAATTTAAAGAATAATCCAAACATCGAGAAAATGTTATCAAAAATTAAAGAAACACTAGGGGAGTAAGTATATGAAAGCAGAATTAATAACCATTGGAGATGAAATCCTTATTGGACAAATAGTTGATACCAACTCAACTTGGATTTCTCGAAAATTAATAGATTTGGGAATTGATATTTGGCAAATTCGATCTATTTCTGATAAAAAAGAAGATATAATTAACGCCATTCGATCAACAAAAGCAGATTTAGTAATTATTACAGGAGGATTGGGCCCAACAAGTGATGATTTAACAAAACATACACTTGCTGAATATTTTAATTCAAAACTAGTCTTAAATAACGAGGTATTAGCTCATATAGAGCAGTTGTTAGTCGGAAGAGGAGTTGTAGTTAACGACATGAATAGAGAGCAGGCTTTGCTACCTGATAATGCAGAATTTTTAGAGAATATTAGTGGCACAGCGGCCGGTATGTGGTTCGAAAAAGATAATAAACATTTTATTTCGTTACCAGGAGTCCCTTTCGAGATGAAGGGAATTATGAGAAATGAAGTCATACCAAGATTGATAGAGCGATTTAATACATCAGCTATATTATATAGAACCATAATGACCCAGGGCTTGCCAGAGTCGATGTTAGCAATGAAAATTAAGTCTTGGGAGGAACAATTGCCTAATGAAATAAAATTGGCATATTTACCAAGACCAGGAATTGTTAGACTGAGATTGACAGCCGAAGGAGATGATAAGAGGATTTTGGTGAAAATTATCGAGAAAGAGATTAAAAAATTATATCAAATAATCCCGCAATATATTTATGCTTTTGAAGACATTCCATTAGAAAAGGTAGTGGCCGATTTGTTAATCGAACAAGGACTTACTGTTTCTACGGCAGAAAGTTGTACTGGAGGGCAAATTTCCTCTATGTTAACATCAATTTCTGGGAGTTCGGCTTATTATCACGGATCGATAATTTCTTACAGTAATTCTATTAAAAATAAATATTTAGAAGTCCCTTTAGAGGTTTTAATAGAAGAAGGGGCCGTAAGTAAGAAGGTAGTTGAGCAAATGTCGAAGGTAATTAGAGAAAAACTCACCACTAATTTATCCATAGCAGTATCAGGTATTGCAGGTCCTGATGGAGGTACAAAAGACAAACCTGTTGGAACTGTTTGGATATCTGTTTCGTCTGATAATAAAACAGTTAGTAAGAAATTTTTGTTTGGGGAAGATAGGGGTAGAAATATTACAAGAGCAAGTTTATCGGCATTAAATATGTTGCGATTATTTATATTAAATAAAATATAAGCAAACTACTTGGTAGTAAGGATTTTTTTTAGTTAATTTGCACTTCGTTTTTTAAGCATAAAAGAAAAGCATTAAGATAATGTCAAAAGTTTGTCAAATAACAGGAAAGAAAGTGATGGTTGGGAACAACGTGTCGCATTCGAATGCAAAAACAAAAAGAGTTTTCGAACCAAATTTGTTTACAAAGAAATTTTTTATTCCAGAGCAAGACCGTTGGGTCAAGATTAAAGTATCTGCTGCAGGAATTCGTTTAATCAATAAAAAAGGTTTAGTGGCTGCATTAGAAAATGCAAAAGCAAAAGGCTTTATTACAAGTTATTAATAATTAAACTTGATAAGAAATGGCAAAAAGAGGAAATAGAGTGCAAGTAATTTTAGAGTGCACAGAGCATAAGCAAAGTGGAATGCCTGGAACTTCAAGGTATATAACTACTAAAAACAAAAAAAATACTCCTGATCGATTAGAGATTAAGAAGTATAATTCAGTATTAAAAAAAGTAACTCTCCATAGAGAAATAAAATAAATAAATTATGGCTAAGAAAGCAGTTGCATCCTTACAAACAGGTAGCGGTAGAGAATTCTCTAAAGTAATTAAAATGGTGAAATCACCTAAAACAGGTGCTTACTCATTCAAAGAAGAAATGATTCATAACGATACTGTAAAAGATTATTTTAAGAAATAATCTAGTACGACATAAGATTATAAAAAGCTCTCTTAAATTAAGAGAGCTTTTTTTGTTATAAATAACTGATTTTTAATAAATTTGTATTTCAGTCTTAAAAATATATTAATGGGAATATTTGGAATTTTTTCGAAAGAAAAGAAAAATAAATTGGATAAGGGTTTAACTAAAACTAAAGAATCAGTTTTTAACAAAATCTCTAGAGCAATTGTTGGTAAATCGAAAGTAGATGATGAGGTTTTAGATAATCTTGAGGAAATATTAATAACTTCAGATGTTGGAGTAGATACGACCTTGAAAATAATAAAACGAATAGAGAATAGAGTTACAGAAAGTAAATATTTAGGCGCTTCGGAATTAAATAATATATTAAAAGAAGAAATTGCTAATTTATTAGAAGAGAATCATTCTACGGATATAGAAATAGATTTTGATGGAGGAGGGTTTCCTTATGTTATTATGGTTGTGGGAGTCAATGGTGTTGGTAAAACAACTACCATTGGTAAATTAGCGTATCAATTTAAGACTTTAGGTAAATCGGTTTATCTTGGAGCCGCAGATACTTTTAGAGCAGCAGCAGTAGATCAGTTAGTCGTTTGGTCGGAAAGAGTAGGTGTTCCAATTGTAAAGCAAAGTATGGGTTCTGATCCAGCTTCTGTAGCATACGATACTTTAAAATCGGCAATAGCAAATAAAGCAGATGTTGTAATTATCGATACTGCAGGAAGATTACACAATAAAATTAACTTAATGAATGAATTAAGTAAAATTAAAAATGTAATGAAAAAATTAATTCCTGAAGCGCCACACGAAGTTTTATTAGTACTTGATGGATCCACAGGACAAAATGCATTTGAACAAGCTAAACAATTTTCGAAGGCGACAGAAGTTTCTTCGTTGGCTTTAACAAAATTAGATGGGACAGCAAAAGGAGGAGTTGTTATTGGTATTTCTGATCAGTTCAAAATCCCTGTTAAATATATAGGTATTGGTGAACAAATGGAAGATCTTCAGATATTTAATAAAAAAGAATTTGTAGATTCCTTATTTTCATAAAATGAATAAACCCAATAATACTCATGCTAACAGATAAAATTAATAAAAAAAGTGTAGAAAAATTTCTTAAACAAGAAGATGTCATTCGTTATCAAGGATTGCTCGAAGTTCTTCCAGAACTGGTTTTTGAAATTGATTTGAATGGGAAAATTAATTATGTAAATCAAAGTGGTCTTGATAAATATGGTTATATAAAAGAAGATTTCATTAAGAGTTATAGTTTAGAAACATTTTTTCCAGACGATGCTTTAAAGCTCTCAGAAAATTTTAAGAAATTAATTAATGGAGAAAAATTTGAACGAGAAACTTATTCAGCTAAAACAAAAGATGGAAAATACATTCCTGTTGTCATAAGTTCCACTCTAGTCCAAGATAGTGAGGAACCTTGTATTAGGGGAGTAATTGTTGATGTTACCAATCAAATGAATCTGGAAGATCGTTTTCGGAACTTATTTTTATTATCACCATTTTCAACTATTATCTTTAAATCGGATACAGGTAATATTTTCTTGTTAAATCCTTATGCAGAAACCCTTTTGGGAATTGACAAAAATAAGTTAGAAAATGAAAATATTTTCTTCTTTGTTCATGATTCTGGATTAGTAACATTTAGAAATTATATACAATCTATTGCGAAAGAAAACTTTGGTGTAAAATACAATACCTTTATTTCGACAAAAAGCGGAGAAGAGCGTAATGTTGAAATTAGCTCAGCTCGAATAAGTATTTCAGGAAAGGAATATATTCAGTGTATTTTCAGAGATACTACAGAAATAGTCTTGAAAAACTCAAAAGAAATAGAAAATAGAAAACAAAAAGAATTATTAGCCTTGTCGGTATTTCAGTTAAATAATTATAAAGATAAGGATTCTATGCTACGATATATTGCGCAAACATTACAAGCATTTAATCCAAAATCAATAATTATTATTGGAGACTATATCGAAGGGAAAAATAAGTTAAAACTAAATCATATTCAAGGTTCTAATATTGAAAAAATTACCGAAGCTTTACAAATAGATATTAGGAGTTTTGAAATTGATGTTGTTGATTATCCACAGCCAGACAATCAATTATTTGTTGATATTGAAGCTATAATGGAATTATATAATCTTAAAACTAATTTATCGAAAGTAAAGTTTGGATTATTAAAAAAGGTACTTAAAATAAAAAAAATATTTACCACTAAATTACTTGTGAATAAGAGAATATTAGGTGGTATTGCAATATTAACTCCCAATGAGAATTTTTTAGTAGAAAATGAATTTATAGAAATATTTATTGCTCAGGCTTGTATTATCTTGGACAGAATTTCATACGAAGAACAATTAATAAGTGCAAAGGAAAAAGCAATAGAGTCTGACCGATTAAAATCTTCTTTTTTATCCAATATGTCCCACGAAATACGAACTCCTATGAATTCTATATTGGGTTTCAGTAATTTAATATTGAATGAAGATTTGACTGACGATTTGAAATCAAAATATTCTTCTTTAATGCAAACTTCTGGAGAAGTTCTTGTGAAATTGATTGATGATATTATAGATATTTCTAAAATTGAATCTAATCAACTTGAAGTTCAAGAAAAAGAATTTACTGTTGACGAGATGATGGAAGAGCTAAAAGTTGAATATTCCAGTGTTTTAACAAAAGATTTGAATAATGTGGAAATCATATTTCGAAATCATGAATCTGCAATAAGAATTAAATCAGATAAGGCAAGAATAAAGCAGATATTAAATAATTTAATTAATAATTCTACGAAATTCACAAGTAAAGGGACTATTGAAATTTGGTTTGAATTAAAACGTAAACAAGTTGTTTTTCATGTGAAAGATTCAGGAATAGGAATTAATAAAGAAAAACAAAAAATTATTTTTGATAGATTTAGACAGGCCGACGAAAGTTCGACCCGCCCATTTAGAGGAGCAGGTTTAGGTTTGGCAATATCAAAACATTTGGCTAATATTTTGGGAGGAGATATTTTAGTAAATTCTAAAAGGAATATTGGTGCTGAGTTTATTGTTACACTTCCTACAAATATTGAGGTCAATCTTGTTGAAGAAAAATCATATATTAAACCACATACTTTTACCAATACAGATTGGTCTAAATACTCTGTTTTTATTGCTGAAGATGAGGAGTCTAATTTTCTCTTATTAGAAGCTTACCTTATACAAACAGGTATTAAGTACGAGTGGTTCAAAAATGGGAAAGAACTTCTAGCAGGTCTTAAAATTAAACAGCCCGACTTTGTATTACTAGATTTAAAGATGCCAGAAATGGATGGTTATACTGCGGCTAGTAAAATTAAAAATAAATATCCAGACGTATATATTATTGCACAAACAGCTTATGCTATGGCAGATGAAAAGAATAAGGCTATGGAAGCTGGTTGTGATGATTTTGTAACTAAACCTATAAAAAAAGAGGTGCTATATTATAAAATAGGTAAATATTTAGGATAGTGTCCAAGCAACTACTGTTGAGCGTGCTTGAATATTATATTTTCGTTAAGCAGAAGTTGTATTTAAAGGTAGTATCCCATAAACTGTATAAAGTGAAAGTCTAATGGTTCCAAGTTACCGTTAGACTTTTTATATTTAAATGACCTTGCTCAATTTTTTTACGACTTGCAGTTTTAAGGATAAATTGTAATACCTCTGTGTACGCTTTACGGAATCGTTTTTTTTCATTACACTTCAATTTTGTGTAACGCTATTTCAGGACTAGACAACATTAAATTTAAAAAGGTTGTGTCAAATCATAGATACAGCCTTTTTTATAATTCCCCCAAATATTAATGTACACAAGCAGGCTTTTGTCCTCGTAAACCTTTAACCAATTTACGTTTAAAATCTCTCTCAGCCTTGTACAATAAATAGATTTTCTTTGCTGATAAAACTTTTGATAAACTTTTCTGATACTCTTTCTTTAATACAGTTTCTTGTTCAATAAAGTAAATATATTTATCAATGAAATTTTGATAATCTTTGTCAGAAAGCGTTGCGTCCGTCGCGTGCATCTTATTCATACTAGAATATTTCTCGTGTCTTAGTTTCTCAATTTTATCGTTAAAATCGTTATAAATTGGCCAAAATTTCTGAGCTTCTTTTACAGAAATAGAAAGGGCATCGGTTAGAAAAGCCACTCTTTCTGCTTTAATTTGTTCTCTATGTCGTTTGCATTCAGGTTTATTTTGAGCATTAGAAAATGTATTACCAAATATTATTATTAATGCTACACTTATTATTCTAAATATTTTCATATTACTAATATTATGTTGTTTTTTATTTTTCACTTAAAACTATTATTTCTTCCAAATCCATATCATCTGCCATATAATTAATGGTTTCATTATCCAAATCAGAAGAGGTATTGATACTTTCTGTGTCATCATTAAATGCATAATACAAGTCTTCCATATTGATTTCGTAATATTCAGCATCAGAAAGCTCATAATTATCACTCTGAATATTGCTTCTAGTTAACTCAGGCAAAAATGTAATAGTGGAAACCATTAGCAAAACAATACTTGCGGCAACTGCATAAACCAAAGTTTTATGGTTAGTCTTGCTTATAGTTTTTTTCTTTTTAATTAGATCAGGAATATTTAATCTAAATTCTTCAAAATAATTGTCTGGTATTTTGAATCCTGATTCTTTGTTTTTTTGTTTATCTAGTTTCATATCTAATTGTTTAGATGTGATTTATTATCAAAGGTTTAATTTCTTTTTTATATTTATTGTAACTGTTTAACATAGTTTTCTATTTTTTTACTAGCAATATGATAAGAAGCCTTAAGTGAGCCAACCGAAGTCCCTAATATTTCTGATATTTCTTCATATTTTAAATCTTCATAATATTTCATATTGAAAACCAATCTTTGTTTTTTAGGTAATTCTAATATTGCTTTTTGCAATTTCCGTTCAACGTCATCACCATCGAAATATTCATCAGCTTCTAATTTTTCAATTAAAACTTCTTTAGTACTTTCTGGGACAAAAAAACTATGTTTTTTATTCTGCTTAATATGTTGCAATGATTCGTTAACCGAAATTCTATATAACCAGGTAAATAGGGAAGAGTCGGCTCTAAATTTATCAAGACCTTTCCATATTTTTATAGATGTATTTTGTAAAACATCATTAGCATCTTCGTGAGCGACAACAATCCTTCGGATATTCCAATATAAGCGTTCCTGATACTTATCCAAAAGAAGAGAAAATCCTTTTTCCTTGGTTGAGGTAGATTTGATAAGTTCAATTATTTGCTGGTCGGATATTTCCATTAGTTATTTTAGATGTTTTTGATACGAAAAGGTTTAATCATTAAACTAAAAGAATACTATTCCATTTGATTATCTTTTAATATCATAAATAAATCTTTGATATTTAATAGTTTAACGAGAAAGGAGAAGGCTAGAGCTATAGCAATTGTTGATAGTAATGCAGTCCAGACATTTTCAATTGTATTTTGAAAATATTTTGCAAATAAATAGCTGATGATTACCAATACTAATATTTTAAGGATATACAAAAAATTAAATTTCAAATGAAATATTCGCCATGCAATAATAACCTGAGCAAAGGCTGTTATAGATTGAGTTATTAGACTAGAATAAGCTGCCCCCAAAGCATGATAATAAGGTATTAAACTAAAGTTGATACTTAAATTTGCTAATATACCAATCACAGCCATAATATTGAGTTGTTTTAAACTTCCATTGGCTGTTAATAATGTTCCAAAAATATAAGTTGTAGAGATAGAAATAAAACCTAAAATAATAACCGAAAAAATAGGTCCTGAGTACTCTGTTCCATTAGTATAAAGAAGATTCATAATTTCTGTAGAAAAAACAGAAGTCGTAATAGAGATAATAATTGCAGGAACAATAATTAATGAATAGGAAAGTTGAAGCATTTGCCCAATATGTTCTTTGCGTTTAATCATTTTTGCAAAAATAGGAAGGAGCAAAGCAGCAAATAAATAACCAAATTGCGAAACTCCATCTAATATTCTGTATGCTTGAGCATATACTCCAGCCTGAAAATGTCCTGTCATACTTTCGACTACTGTACTTGTAATCTTTTTGGGCAATATTGCATCTATCATAACAGAATCGAATCTGTTATAAAAGGCCATGAGTAATATTAATAAAGCATAGGGGTAGCTTTTCTTAAAAAATGCAATAAAAAAAGTTAAATCAAATTTAACTCTAATTCGCCCTGATTTATTTAATACTGCTATTAAAGTTACTAAAAAGGTTATTCCATAAGCTATTGTTTGCGAATATACAAACCATTCAATTTTAAAAGGTTCATTGGTAATGCCTCCCCAAAGCAAAATGCTAAGGATTAGTATCATAATACTTTTATCTAAAACAGAAATAAGACTATCAGTTTTAAATAGATGTAAACCACTGAGATTTGAACGCAAATAAAGAATAAAGGATGATAATACTTGATTTAGGACTAAGATACTGAGAATGTATATTTTATAAGAGTCATATCCGAAGATTAAAGCTATTAAAAAAATAACAAAAGCATAAATTATTACTAATAAAAAACGAATAGCAATAATATTGCCCAAATGTTTTTGTAATAAGAAATGATGTTGAGCTATATTCTTATTATTATAATTAGTGATACCAAGGTCTAAAAGAATATTTAGAACAAGGGTTAAATTTAAGATCACAAAATAAAATCCGTAAGTGCTCTCTCCAACAGCATTTTGCACGCCAACCTCTACTCCGAAAATCCAAAATGGTTTAATAAGAAGGTTGAGGAAAAGAAGTAAAATAAGATTAGTGAAGAATTTTCTTTTCATTCAAATTTAATTTTTATCAATCTAATACCTACAAAGGTAACAAACACAATCTAATTTTGATAGTTTCTATAGAATTATTCAACTTATGAAGATTTCTTCCGAATAAATAAATATTAAGATTATGTTAAATATTATTTATCTTAAAAAACAATATTAGTTGTACCTTTAAAAGTTAGAATTAATCAATAATATTAAGACTTCCAAAATGGAATATTCGTATAGAAATAGAGTACAGATAATTCAAAAAGCACAAAATAGTTGCTTCGATATTGTTATTATTGGTGGAGGCATAAGTGGTGCCGGAATTGCCTTAGATGCATCATCAAGAGGTCTTTCTGTTTTTTTAGCAGAGAAAGATGATTTTGCGCAAGGGACTAGTTCTAAATCTACTAAACTAGTACATGGAGGCTTACGTTACATGAAAAACTTGGAATTTAACTTGGTTCATGAAGCGGGAAGTGAGCGAGCAATTTTATATCAAAATGCACCACATATCGTGTTTCCACAAAAAATGATTTTACCTATATACAAAGGTATAGGATACTCAAAGTGGATTACTAGTTTTGGTTTATGGATTTACGATGTATTGGCTGGGGTTGAAGCAAAATATAAAAAGCAAACTTTAAATCTGACCAAAACCTTAAAAAAAGTATCTTTATTAAAAAAAGATAATCTTAAAGGAGCCATTCAATATTATGAATACAGAACCAACGATGCTAGACTAGTTATTGAAAATATAAAAAAATCTAACGAGTTTGGAGCCTTAAATATTAATTACACCAAAGCTATTAATATTGAGAAACCGAAAAATAATGTTGTTAGAGTTAATCTTAAAGATCAATTATTAGACAAAAATTATAGTGTAAAAGCTAAATTTGTAATTAATGCAACAGGGGTTTGGGCTAACGACTTAGTTAAGCAAAACTCACTAAGTAAAAAGACTTATATACTTCCGTCTAAAGGCACTCATATTGTAATAGATAGAACAAAAATAAACTTGAGTACAGCTGTATATTTTGAATTAAATGATCAAAGAATGGTATTTGCAATTCCGAAAGATAATAAACTCATAATTGGGACTACCGATGATGCTTTTAATGGTGATATTAATGATGTTTTTGCAACTCAACAAGAAATCAGTTATTTACTTAAAGCTTTCAATCAATTTTTCAATATCGAGCTTTCAATAAACGATGTGGAATCAACTTGGGCAGGAATTCGACCTTTAGTAAAAGGGAAAACATCGGACTTAAATAAAGTATCACGTAAAGAGAAAATTGTTTTTCACAACAATAATGTTTTAAGCGTATTAGGAGGGAAGCTAACAGCATATCGCCTAGTCTCTGAAAAGGTAGTAAATAAGATTGTTAAATTATTGCCAGAATCAAAAAAATACAAAAAGTGTTCTACAAAAAACATCCCACTTTCGGGTTCAGAATTTAATCTAGGGGAAATTGAAAGTCATAAAATAATTGCTTTTGCAGAACAAAAATTTAACGAAGCTTATCAGTTAAATACAACTACTGATGAAATATATGGGTTATTCTATTGTTACGGGAAAAATATAGAGCTCATTATTAATAAGGCTTATGATTTATATAATAGTTTAGATGATAAAAAAATAGCCTTACTCGAAGCCGAGATTTGGTATGTCACCAACTACGAAATGGTCATAAATTTAGACGATTTTTTAACCCGTCGTACTGATAGACTCTATTTTAGATTAAATGAAAGCCTTGAGCAGTTATCTATCATTGTGTCTCTTATGTCTAAATATCTAGAATGGTCCGAAGATACCAAAGCCGCACAAATGAAAAAATATAAAGAGATTGCTAATAAAAGTCATTTCTAATTAATAGCAAATAATTAATTTTGAAATATCTTACATTATAAGATTTATAAATAATATGAAAAATAAAAAATTAAACAACTCGATATATAAAAGAATATTAGAGTCTAGGAAATACTATTTTCACGATACAGCTTTTGATACTCTCATGCTAAAAAGAATAAATACAGTATTACTAATAAGTAGTAATTATGATGCGTTTATGCTCGAAGAAGATGGTAGAATTGACGAACAAATATTTAACGAATATGTAGCTCTTAATTTAAGACATCCTCCCTATTTTATTAAAGCAAGTAATGCACAAGATGCATTCAAAATATTAGAAGAAGAAAATATAGATTTAGTTATTTCTATGTTGAGTATTAGCGATATGACAACGGTTAATTTAGCAAAAAAGATTAAAA
>JAMOQL010000099.1 GCA_027064025.1 Bacteroidales bacterium | reverse complement strand
GAATCACTCGGTTTAGGATACCTAAGTCTCGACAGAAGTGCAAACAGCTTATCTGCAGGAGAGATCCAATCCATTCGGTTATCACAGAAAATTAATTCCAAACTAAATAATATTACCTATGTATTAGACGAACCGTCTGTTGGCTTACATCCAAGTAAAAATAAGAATGTCGTAAAAATTCTTAAACAATTGGTTGCAAAGGGCAATACCGTTATTGTTGTTGAACATGATGCCGAAACCATACGGAATGCAGATTGGATTATCGAAATTGGTCCCAATGCCGGAACCGAAGGTGGTGAGCTATTATTTAATGGAAGTTCAAGCGATTTCTTTTCAACTCAATATCAATCAAATACAAAAGATTATCTTTCTGGTAAAGAAAATATCAATATTAATAAATCAATATTTACAATACCAGAATATTTTACCATTAACAATGCCGAAATTAATAATCTTAAGAATATCACTGTTCAATTTCAAAAACAAGCTATAAATGTAGTAACAGGAATTTCGGGGGCAGGAAAATCTTCTCTAATATTTCAAACATTAATTCCCATAATCCAAAAAGAATATCATCGACAATTAAATGCTGTTGGAAAACCAAATATTAAAAATTTTAACTTTGAAAAACTAATAATATTATCGCAAGCTCCCATTGGGAAAACTGCTCGAAGCACTCCAGCAACATACACTAAGTTATTCGATTTGATTCGTGATTTTTATGCTAAACTCCCAGAAGCAAAGCATCAAAAACTTAAAAAAAGTTTCTTTTCTTTCAACACCAAAGGAGGACGATGCGAGACTTGCGAGGGAGCAGGCAAAATAACAATTGGAATGCATCTGTTAGGAAACGTAGAAAGTCTTTGCACAAAATGTGAAGGACAACGATTTCAACAAAAAATATTAGATATTAAATTTCAAAACAAGAATATTTCTGATGTTTTAAACATGACTGTAAAAGAGGCACAAAGTTTTTTTAACGGTAATAATAAGATAGAAAAACACCTCAATTTACTCGACAAAATAGGTTTAGGATATCTAAAATTAGGACAATCTTCGAATACTCTTTCGGGTGGAGAAGCGCAACGAATTCGTTTGGTTTCTGAATTAGTTAAAGAAAAACAAAGCAAGCAATTATTTATTTTTGATGAACCCACCACAGGTCTTCATTTTGTGGATATTCAACGCTTACTAAATCTTTTTAAGGAATTAATAACGAAAGGGAATAGCATTATTCTTATCGAGCACAACGAAGATGTAATAAGAAATGCTGATCGAATCATAGATTTAGGACCTGGATCTGCAAAAGAAGGTGGAAAATTAGTTTTTGAAGGAAGTTACAAAGAACTACTTAATTGTAAAGAATCGATTACAGGACAAAGTTTATCTAAAACAACTAATATCGAAACTATAAAAAGTCTGAAAAGAACGAAGATAGAAATATTAGGAGCAAAAACTCATAATCTAAAAAATATTAACGTTCAAATCCCCTACAATCAGCATACTGTAATCATTGGGAAATCGGGAAGTGGAAAATCTTCTTTAGCTTTCGATACCATCTTTGCGGAAGCTCAAAACAGTTTTATTGAAAGCTTCCCCACGTATATCCAACAATTTGCAAGAGTTCAGAGCAATGCAAGAGTAGAATCTATCAATGGTTTGCGTGCTAGTATTGCATTAAAACAAAACCAAAAAGTAAAAGATCGGCGTTCTACAATTGCTACACTCACAGGAATTAATGATAATTTAAGATTATTATTTTCTCGTTTCGGAACCGCCTTCTGCCCTACTTGTGGTAAAAAAACAAATCAAGATTTTTGTAAATATTGTAATACTCAATTTATCGATACAAAAAAAGCATCTAGTTATTCGTTTAACCACATAGATGGCGTTTGTGAAAATTGCAAAGGTCTTGGCGAAACCTTAACATCTTCTCCAAATTTATTAGTAGAGAATCCAAATTTATCTTTATCGGAAGGCGCATTATATTCAAATAAATTATTGAAATCTTATACTGATATTAATGAAAAATATATGGCTACTCTTTTAGCTGTAGGTAAAATAAAACACATAGATTTCACAGCCCCGTTTGAACAATTGGATTCTGAGGCAATAAATATTGCTTTTTATGGCATTCATGACGAAACATTTAATGTAAAATGGAGATATAAAACCAAAACAAAAGAAGGAATTCATCAATTTTCTGGAAATTGGATTGGCTTTGTCGGACTACTTTTAGAGGAATATTACAGAAGATATTCTAATGGAAAAGGATCAGAGCTAATGCCTTACCTATCCTATAAGACTTGCTCTGTTTGTAACGGTAAAAGGTATAAAAAAGAAATATTAAATGTGAAATTTCAAGATAAAAACATACACGAGCTCTCTAATATGAGCATTTCTAATTTAATATTATTTTTCGCTAACCATAAAAAAACAAACGAAAACAAACAAGTTATTGAAAATATCGAAGAACAATTAGAAAGCTTTAATAACTTTAATTTAGGATATTTACATTTAGATCGAAAATCTAATACTTTATCGGGAGGTGAATTGCAACGCGTTTTCTTGAGTTCTCACCTAAAAGGTAGCTTAACGGGTTTATGTTACATCTTAGACGAACCCAGCTCTGGATTACATCCTGCCGATGTACTTAACATTTCTGAAAATATTAATCAGCTTGTTAAAAATGGGAACACGGTTATCACAGTTGAGCATCAAAGAGAGTTGATTAAATCTTCTGATTATATTATTGAACTAGGTCCTTATTCAGGGGAACAGGGAGGACAATTAATATACGAAGGCCCTTCAAA
>JAMOQL010000098.1 GCA_027064025.1 Bacteroidales bacterium | reverse complement strand
ATCATAATATATTTGGTATTACATCTGTCAAAAGCCCTGTGAAAAGTAATTTCCATAGGTTTGGCGATTTCAATAATTTCTTTTGTTCTTACAGCATCAATACTTCCATCAAGATTTAAAAATCCAACAACAATCCCATTGATACCAAGTGCTTTAGCCGTTTTTACATCTTCTTTTATTATTTCATATTCGATATTGGAATAAGAAAAATCACCACCACGTGGACGGATAATTACATTTACCGGAATATTTAATTTCTCAAGGGTAGATTTTATGGCTGCATAAGATGGTGTGGTTCCTCCTTCTGTGTAATTATCACACAATTCTATTCTATCTGCACCAGATTGTTCTGCAATAATTGCAGATTCAACAGAGTAACAACAAATTTCTAGTTTCTTATTCATCATACATTAAAAAGCTAATATATAAAAATATCGAGCTATTCTATCATTTAAACTTTATCGATATTTATAATACTTTATCGATTTTGCTCGTGGAAGTGAATTATTAGAGTGTAAATATCGGTGTTTTAACAGATTTTTTCATTTTTTTAATAATCTTAAGTAAAAATATTTGGTGAGAATGAAAAACAGTTGTAAATTTGCATCGTAATCAATTGGGAGTTCTTCTTAATTGAATTACATTTTTCATAATTAGTTATTTTTGGGTTTGACGGGCGGTGGAGATCGCCCGTTTTTTTTATGCTATAAAATAAAGGGAAAGTTAATTGAAATTAGTTATTTTTAAAAAGTTTCTGAAACAATAGAATATGAATTTACCAATCCTTAATCTACCAAAGTTTGAGTTTCGTATTATTAAGAGAAATGAGAAATTGTATTTGTTTGATTCGTTTCGGAAAAAAGAGATTCTTTTAACTCCAGAAGAATGGGTAAGACAAAATGTATTAGAATATTTGGTTCAGTATAAAAATTATCCTAAATCTTGGATTGCAGTTGAGAAGGAAATTAACATTAATGGACTAAAGCGGAGGTATGATGCTCTAATTTATAATAAAGATCTAAATATTCAGATTCTTATAGAATTTAAAGCCCCGAGTGTAAAATTAAACGAAAAGGTGTTTACTCAAATTACAGCCTATAATTATTTATTAAATGCCCCTTATTTGTTAGTTTCAAATGGAATTCAACATTATTTTGCTCAAGTAGATCTAAAAGAAAAAAAATATTCTTTCCTTAAAGAGATTCCAAATCGTTAACTTTGTAAGTTAAGCTTAGAATTATGATTTCACATTTATTTAAATTGCCTCGGCATAGAACTTTTGGCTATAAGCCTAGATATTACGATCCTTTAAAAGAAGATTTTAAGAGGCGCTTGATGGAGCGAAAAGGTCTCGAAGCAGATGCGAAGGAACTTGAAAATATTGAAGTTCCTATTCAAGAGCGAATCTCTATAAAAGATAATTATATTAATAGGAAATATGCTGAACGAAAAGAAACTAGAGTAAGAATATACATTCGTTTGGTAACAATTGCTTTGCTCTTGCTTGTTGTATATATGTTATTCGATGTAGTTGTTAAAATGTATTAAGGATAATTTATGGCAGATATTATTCAATTATTGTCCGATGCTGTTGCAAATCAGATTGCAGCAGGAGAGGTTGTTCAAAGACCAGCTTCAGTTGTTAAAGAGTTGGTTGAGAATTCTTTAGACTCTGGAGCGACGAGTGTAACCATTAATATTAAAGATGCAGGTAAAACCTTAATTCAGGTTGTGGATAATGGTTGTGGCATGTCAGATACAGATGCTCGAATGGCTTTTGAGCGTCATGCTACTTCTAAAATACGCGAGGCTAACGATTTGTTTAATATTAAAACTATGGGCTTTAGAGGCGAGGCTTTGGCGTCTATTGCTGCAGTGGCTTATGTAGAGTTGAAGAGTAAGTTGCATGACGCTGAAATGGGAACCCAAATAAGAATTAAAGCTTCTGTTGTTGAGTCTCAGGAGTCGGTTTATTGCGACAATGGAACTCAGTTTCTGGTGAAAAACTTATTTTATAATATTCCTGCTCGAAGGAAGTTTCTGAAAAAAGATGCTACCGAATTTAAGCATATTATTGATGAAGTTCAGCGCATATCAATTATACATACTGATGTTGCTATTAAACTGATTCATAATAATCAAGAAATATATCATTTACCTATTTCAAATTTAAAGCAACGTTTACAAAATATATTTGGTAAAGCGATTTCAAAGGAGTTGGTCCCCATTTTTTCTGATAGTCCATTAATAAAAATATCAGGATTTATAGGAAAACCAGAACAAGCTAAAAAGCGATCTGGACAGCAATTCTTTTTTGTAAATGGTCGGTTTATGCGTCATCCGTATTTTTTTAGAACTGTAATGAATACTTACGATGATATATTAAGCTCAGATTTTTATCCTTCTTTTTTTATTCGGTTAGAGGTCGACCCCGATTCGATAGATATTAATATTCATCCTACTAAAACAGAAATTAAGTTTGAAAATGAATTTGCGTTAGCTCAGATAATTGGGGCTACGGTGAAAGAGGCGATAGGTAAATTTAATTTTGTCTCGTCGATGAATTTCGAATCAGAAAATATTCCATTGGGAGGAGCGATTAATTCTAACGAACAAGTTTCTATGCCTAGTATACATATTGACCCTGAGTACAACCCTTTTAATGATTCAACGAAACGGCAAGCTAACTATACTCCCCAAAGCTACGAACAAAATGATAAATCACAAACTCAAGAATGGGTCAATTTAATGCAGTCTTTTGAACAGCAAGAGCCAGAACAACATACAATGCTTAAAAGAGATTCGGAAATCTCGGAGCAGGCAAAGGTCCTTCAATTATCATTAAAATATATAATTACACCCACCGAAAAAGGATTAATAGTAATTCATCAGCGTAGAGCACATCATAGAATTTTATACGAGCAGTATTTAAAGAACTTTCAGGATCATAGTGCTCCAGCACAGCAATTAGTTTTCCCCATAGAAAAGGAAATATCAGAAGATTATGCATTAATGCTGAAAGAAGTTGAAAGTGAACTTAATACACTTGGATTCATATTTGAAATACAGGAACTGAAATTATTGATAAAGGCTTTGCCCGAAGATGTTAAGGAAAGTCAAGCGATTGAGATGATCGATAGTATAATTGAGAATTTTGAACAGTTTAATACAAGTATCGAATTTGAACGACAAAAATATGTCGCAAAATTACTATCGTTTAAAGCTTCGGTAGGATATAGGACTCTAGAGAAAATAGAGATGCAACAAATTGCACGGAAATTATTTCTGACAACAGAGCCAGGTTATTGCCCAAGGGGGAAGAGAATCTTTACTATTATTGGGCTTAATGATATCGAAAATAGATTAAAGATTTAAAATTAATATTACTGACAAAATTTCATAGGCATTATTTTTGATAAGAGCCTGCCGACAAAAAATATAGATATGAATAATTTTAGACCTCAAGGTTTTAATATATTGCCAATGGTAACCAAAAATCTGTTAATTATTAATGGATTAGTTTTTTTGGCTTCAATGAGTTTTCAGAATATTTTTAATTATGACATTAATACAAATTGGGGTTTGTATTATTTTGGTTCTGATCAATTTAAACCCATACAATTGATTACTTATATGTTTTTGCATGGTAGTTTTAATCATTTGTTTTTTAATATGTTTGCTTTTTGGATGTTTGGCTCTGCGGTAGAAAATTATTGGGGAGCGAAGCGATTTCTGTATTATTATTTAGCTACAGGTATTGGTGCTGCTCTTATTCAGCAACTAGTAACGTATCTTCGTATTGAATCTTTGTCGATGGGTGTAGATCAACAAATGCTACAACAGATTATTTATCAAGGACACGATATTCTTCAAAGTGGAAGAAATTATGTTGGCGATTTAGGAAGTATAAATTTGTTATATAATATACAAACTATTGGAGCATCGGGTTCTGTTTTTGGTATATTGTTAGCCTTTGGAATGCTCTTCCCTAATTCATTAATCTATCTTTATTTTGCAATTCCAGTAAAAGCAAAGTGGTTGGTGATGGGCTATGGAGCCATAGAATTATACAGTGGTATAGCTAATAATCCTGGTGACAATGTGGCTCACTTTGCACATCTTGGAGGTATGTTATTTGGCTTTATCCTTATTAAATATTGGAAGAAAACAGATAACCCATTTAATATGCATTAGAGGGAAAAGAACTAAATGTTTTTTCGTCATTGCGAACGATAGTGAAGCAATCTCTACCTAAACAGTAAGTAGATTATTTTGGGTAAACCCTCGTAATGACGTAGCTGTTGCAAAGACTAAAGAAAATGTGATTTATGGATAATCTGTAAATAATAAATGATAAAAATAATACATTGGATATTGTAAACGAAATAAAAGCTTCTTTTAAGCAAGGCACTTACTTAACGCAGTTAATTTACGTTAATTTAGCGGTCTTTGTTTTGGTGAATTTAGTTTCTGTTGTCTTTTTTATGTTGGGGCAACCAGCATTTGAATCTCCTGTATTGTCATGGCTATCGATACCAGCCGACCCTATGCAGTTGATCTGGAAACCGTGGACTGTTATTACCTATATGTTTTTACACGAAGCATTTTTGCATATCCTTTTTAATATGCTCTGGCTTTTTTGGTTTGGGAAGATATTTTTACAATATTTAGATCAAAAGCAACTATTAAGCGTTTATTTATTGGGGGGCATTTCTGGCGGGTTATTTTATGTATTAGTTTATAATTTATTTCCTGTTTTTGCCAATTCAGTGCCTTATTCATATGCTCTTGGAGCGTCAGCTTCGGTTATGGCTGTTGTTTTCTCAATTTCGTTTTATGTTCCTAATTACGAAGTGCATTTGTTTTTTATTGGCAAAGTAAAATTAAAGTTTATTGCCATTATCAGTATTGTGATAGACTTATTAAGTATACCTAATGGCAATGCAGGCGGTCATATTGCGCATATTGGAGGTGCTTTGTTTGGTTTATGGTTTATTTGGGAATATAAAAAAGGAAGGTTAATAACTAAGCATTTTGAAAACTTACTTAATTGGTTCTTTACTTTATTTAGCAAACGACCAAAAATGAAAGTAACTTACCAAAAAACAGGAAATGTAGATTACGATTACCAGAACAAAAAAGCAGGACAACAAGAGCAGATGAATACAATTCTTGAGAAAATATCAAAATCAGGTTACTCAAGTTTATCGAAAGCAGAAAAGGAATTATTATTTAAAATGAGCGATAAGAAATAAATTATTCTTTACTCTTATTAATAAAAGAACTTGGGAAAAGGAGCTCTTGTGGTAATATTTTAATTAAAATAGGCAGTAATATTGACCCTCCAGGAATTATAAATATAGTTAAAGAAGGAATAGTTTTTAGAAGGTCGAGAATTTGTTCTTTAATTTTTGCTTTTTCTTCGATAGTTAATTTTTTATCTGTAGATTTTCGTAGTAAAACAATTAACTCTTTACTTTCCCTTATTTCATTAATAATCATTCCTGAATTCTTTTTAAGAATATATTTAAAGTTATGATTAACAACCCGTTTTATGGAAATAAAAGAATAGGTTTTATGTAAGTGAGTAAGCTCTTTATAATGATTTAGGTGAATATTTTGGATAGTACTAAAAGTTTTGTACTGCTCTTCTAATGAGACGTCTAATACTTCTGCAAATTGGTTTATAAACACTAACTCAGAGGTGTCAATTTCATTATCAGTCATTAAAGATAAGAGAGAAAAATCGTAAACAATCTTTTTAATTAGCTTACTAGTTTTAGAAAAATCAGTTTCAAAAATTTTAATTCTTGAATATTTGTAAAGAATTGTTTTATCTTCCTTTTTAAAGTCCCCATTTTCAATATACCGTTTTATTAGCTGTGTTTCGTTTTTCGAAATCCTTTGATTAGATTTAGCAGCTTGCACCATCCCTTTTATTATTTCAAATTTTATAGCATAAACATCGAATTCCTTCTTTTCTAATTTATAATAAAATTCTATCAGTTTAATAAATGCCCAAGGGTTGACATTAAATGTATTTAATAAAAGAGAATCTTTTTTTCCATTAATTAATTGATCGATAAATTTTTCAGTACTAATTTCGTCTTTAGTAAGCAATTTTGGTAAGCGCTGGTATATTAATGAGTTATCTAAAATATATTTGTTTTTTTTGATATAAAAGTCTGTAATTTGAAAGAGATGTTCGGCAAAAATAACTTTCATCTTTTCTTTCATAGTCCACTTAGCAAAATCGGGATGTACGAACGAAGATGCATCTAATGGAATAGAAAATAATAGACAGGATTTACTGATTAAGTCATAAATAAAATTAGCCTCAGATTGCTGTGTATTAGTGAGGGTTTTATGACGTTTATAGTAAATGTAATATTCTTTAAGCCAGTCTTTTGATGATGGATTCATTCCCCTTAAAACAAATTATTTTGATAAAAATAAGTGATCAAGAAAATGCTTAATTTCTGTACTAAGTTGATTCCTATCATGCATTATTAGTTGATTGATTATTTTATCAGGGCGAACCTCCAAATTTCTTAACTTTAGATGCTGGTTTACAAAAAGCATTTCCATTTCTGGAATTAATGATTTTAGTTCGTCTGCAATTTCAAGAATAGAATAATTATTTTCAACAACATTGTAAGTTTTGGCTTCAACTTCTGAGTTCGTAAGCTCAGCAAGGATTTCTATTAAACTATCTATATGTACGATCCCTCTTTTCTGAGACCCCTCGCCAAAAATCTTAATACGGTTTTTAAAAGCCGCATCAAACACAAACTGATTAATTACCGAGTCCATTCGCATCGAAGTTCCATATCCGTAGACATTTCCTATCCTCAAGTTATAAACATCTATTTTATCTTGTAAGCGAACAATGTGTTCCTCACCACGAAACTTCGAAGTGCCATAATAAGTTTTAGGATTCACAAAATCGATATTGTTAATTTCTGATTTGTGGTTCCCATATACCGCAATGGAACTAGTGTTTATGATTCTTCTAACCTTACTTTCTTCGATCGCATAAGTTAATTCAGCAGTTCCCCAATTGTTAATTTGTTCGTATAAATGATGATTAGCATTGATTAATTTAGAGTCTACATGTGCCGCTAAATGATATACTACATCGACACCTTCTAATGCTTTTTTTAATTGTCTAGAGTCTAAAATCTCAGCTTTAATAAACTGAACCTTTTTTCGGTTGATTCCTGAATGAGTAAAAATATTAAAATTATCTTTCCATAAATTATCGTAAACAATAATATTGGAGACAGAGTCTTTTTTGTTTAACGCCTTAACCAATTCTGTTCCAATATATCCTGCTCCACCTGTAATTAATACTTTCATAGAAATAATATTTATTTAGATTTAACTAAATCTGTATTTAAGCCACATTCGGTTTTATTCATTCCAAACCAACGTGCCGAACGTTCATCACCCAAAATAACTTTTCTTGTGCAAGGTTCACAACCAATACTCATGTAGCCTTTTTCATCTAATGGATGTTTAGGGAGTTGGTGCTCTCTAATATATGCATAAATTTCTTTTTTATCCCAGTCTAACATGGGGTGAAAACGAATGGTCCCAAACTTCGATTCTTCTTCAATTTTCATAGCCTTCCGTATAGCAGTTTGATCAGCTCTTACTCCGTTTATCCATACGTCATATTCGGCTAGAATAGGATCTAAAGGTTGTATTTTATTCAAAAAGCAACAATAATCAGGATCTGATGCAAAAAGTAAGTTGCCATATTCGTCTTTCTGCTGACTTTTGGGAATTGCAGATTTCGCATCAATAATATTTAAGCCAAAAGCATTTGCTATTTTATCTTTATACTTAATAGTATCGGGAAAAAGAAAACCTGTATTGATGAAAAAAACAGGAATAGAAGGGTCGATACGACTAATAATATGCAGAAGAACAATGCTATGTGTTTGGAAAGAAGAAGTTACAAACATTTTTTTGTTAATTTGTTTGTATTTCTTAATTTGTTCTTCTATTAATTTGAAATTCATAATTCTATATTATGTATGCAAAGGTAAAAAAACCTATTAGATTTCGATTCGATTTCCAAAATTACTGTATAGATTAAAATAATGATTAACTTTGAATTATTAAAATTTCAGAAGATGAAAATCAAGTTGCTATTAATAATATTGTTAACATCACTATTTGTATTCTCTCAAGAAAAAAACGTTTCACAATACTATTTGGGTTTTCGTTTGATAGATAATGGAGCTGGTGAGTTGGTTCGTTTCGGTGTAGTTCAAGTAACTCCTGATGGAACAGAGAAAATTACTTATATTAATAAAATTAATTTTTTTCTTCAAGCAGCAGGAGAACAGGAGTCTAGAGCAAACCCCGATAAAATTAATTATTGGAAAACTCTAAAAATTGATGCTAGGAATGTAAATATGCTTTGGAAATTGAAATATGCAGAATTCCCTTACGAACGTAGCGAAGATATTGAGGGGTGGGCCAATTTGAAATATTCAGCTTCACCTGGTCAACTTCGTTACTTAAGTAAATATGGATTTAAGAAGTCTATTACTGATTTTATTTATGGCGAAAAAGCCTTCCAATTGCTAAAAGATATTCAAAGTCCTGAATGGCAGTACAATTACTCAATGCAGTAAATAATTGTGTATAATAGAGCTTATGGTTATTAAAATATACTTAATCTAACCGAAATAAAATATTATTTTTTTGTTTTTGTGAATAATTCTTCTTTACTTTGATGTGGAATCAATTTATTATTAAAGTATTAGTTATGAGTAAAGATAACAAAAATGAAATTTGGAAAGCTTTAGATTTTAAAGGTTTAACCAAAGAACAAAAGTTTGAAATTTCTAACTTAGGACGAGTTAGAAGAACACACAAAAGAACAGGAGAATGGCAATACATTACAGGTTCGAATTGTAAAGGTTATAGAATTTTCTCTTTTAGAGCAGAGGAAAAAGGTAAACAAGTTACAAAATCATTGCACAGATTAGTTGCAGAAACTTTTCTAGAAAAAGAAACTGAAAAACATTGTCATGTTTTGCATTTAGATTTTGTAAAAAATCATAATGTAACCGACAATCTTAGATGGGGTACTAAAGAAGAATTATCGGCACATCAAAAAACAAATCCTAATTATAGGAGAGGTTTAGTTTATAACTCTAAATTATCTGTAGAACAGGTTAAAGAGATAAAGAGAACTTTGCGTGATGATGAGAATATCGTATTTGCTAGATTAGCTAGAAAATATGGTATTACACAAACACAATTGAATAGAATTAGAAGAGGTGAAAACTGGAAAAATGTAACTATTGATTAGGTTTACGTTTCGTGTAATGAAAGGTGTATTTTTGTTCTTGTTTTTATTGACGGCTTGTTTTAGTCATGCTCAAAGAATAACAAAAGATATACCTTTTTCTTTTTTAGAAAATAAAAAAAATGAAATTAAAAGTCTTAGGATAAAACCTTTAGATTTAAAGAAAATACAAAAAGAAGACTCTATAGAGTATCAAAAATATCAACAATTTAATGTTGGAAGATTACAAAAAGTAGATGTTAATTTTGAAGGTTTGCAAGGCAAAGAAAAAAATCTTTTATTTTGGAAATATAGATTTGACTTAGATAATGCCAAAAATATTGCTATTCGTTTCAAAAATCTAAGACTTCCAAAAGGAACTAAACTTTACATATATTCGCAAAATCAAAAAACAGATTTCTTAGTTTATAGTGCGGATATGGATGATATTAATCAAGAAAGATTTATTAGTAGGTCTATAAAAGGGCAATCTATAATCATTGAATATAATCAAGAAAGTTTCGTAAAAGCACTTCCAACAATAGAAATAGATGGTTTTGTAAACTATTATATTTCAGAGAATCGAAAAAATCCTGGTTTTGGACAATCTACAGATTGTGAAGTTAATGTAGCCTGCGAAGAGGCAGACGGTTGGTGTAACGAAATAGAAAGTGTGCTTAGGATTCTTATTCAGTCAGGAACTCATTACTCTTATTGTTCGGGTGCTGTGGTCAATAATACAAGACAAGATTTTACACCTTATGTTCTAACCGCTGGACATTGTGGAGAAGCTTCTCGTGAAGATGATTTTAATTATTGGAAGTTTGATTTTGATTACCAGTCGGAAACCTGTCAAACACCATCTTCAGAATTAGAAATAGACTCTAAGTATATTAATGGCTGCGAGATGATAGCCAAAGCCGAACGAAGAGGAAGTTTGGGTTCCGATTTTAGATTGCTTAGATTGTTGGATTCAATACCTAAAACTTGGAATATATACTATGCGGGTTGGGATGTAGAGGATAAGCCTTCTATAACAGGCGGAGGGGTAGGAATCCACCATCCGTATGGAGACATTAAGAAAATATCGACTTATTCTGGAAAATTAGAATCTAGCGATGCTTCGGGAGGTCAATCGAACGATTTATTTTGGCGAACATATTGGGATGCAACGGAAAATGGGCACGGAATTACTGAGGGAGGTTCTTCGGGTTCTCCACTTTTTAATAATAGAGGGTTAATAATAGGAACTTTAGCTACAGGTCTTTCTTATTGCGATAATCAAAACGAAAGTAGCCCAGATTTTTATGGGAAAATGTGTAAGCACTGGGACGCTAATGGCGTAGATTCTACAGTACAATTGAAATACTGGTTAGATCCATTACATTTGAATGTGGATCAATGGGGAGGAATTTCAGGAAATATAAGTTTGGAATGTGGACAAAAGATTTCCTTCGATAATTTTGTATTATTTCCAAATCCAGCGAGCACCGTTTTGTATATAGGTAATTCCGACTCTGAAAGTCTACAAAATGCAATTGTGAGAATCTATAATTCTAGTGGAATGCTAGTGAAATCGGGAAAAACTAATACAACACTTGATATTCAAAAAGTTGATATTTGTGGATTATTAGAGGGCGTATATATTATTGAAGTCCAGAAAGAAGATTGGATGATACAAAAGAAGTTTGTTATTTTACGGTAATTATCTGTGGTATGAATGAAAAGTACAAAATATTATTAGTCGATGATGATACAGATATTTTAGAGTTCTTGTCATATAATTTAAGGAAAGAGTCGTATAATGTAAGCATTTGTACTAGTGGTTTAGATGCAATAGATAAGGTTAAAACAACCATCCCTCATCTTATTCTTTTAGATGTAATGATGCCAGGCTTAGATGGAATTGAAACTTGTGAAGAGCTAAGAAAAAATCCAGCTTTAGATAATACAATAATTGCCTTTTTAACAGCAAGAGGGGAAGATTATTCTCAGATTGCTGGCTTTGAAGCTGGAGCTGATGAATATATCATAAAGCCAATAAAACCCAAATTGTTGTCGAGTAGAATAAGTGCACTATTGAAACGATTGCCACAGAAAGAAAACGCCTCAGATAATAATATTATTAATATAGGAAATCTAACTATCGATAAAACGACTTACGTCATTACAATAAATAATAATGAGATAAGTTTACCGAAGAAGGAGTTCGAATTGTTGTTTTTTTTGGCCATGCAACAGGGTAAAATAGTTTCTCGAGAACAAATTTATCAAAGAATTTGGGGGGCAGATGTTATTGTGGGAGATAGAACAATCGATGTGTATATTCGTAAATTGAGAGGAGTTATTGGTGACCAGAGAATTCAAACTGTAAAAGGAGTAGGTTATAAATTTATTGGATAAAGATCTCAATTTATCAATTGAATAAAGTTTTATGCAACCTGATAATTTTCATTATATAATAACAGCATAATATCATTAAAAAGTATGTAGCTTTGTTCTTTGAATTATTTCAATCTTGAATATATAAAAAATGGAAAATTTAATTAGTTTTGTTGAAAAGGTCGAGCTCTTTAAAGATCTGACCAAAGGTGAACTTCAGCTATTAGCAGAAAGTTTAATCCAAAAAGAATACAATAAAGACGAATATCTTTATAATGAAGAAAGCCCGAGAAATAAGATTTTTATTATTCAGGAAGGAGAAGTAGACTTATTCCAAAAAGATAAATTGGGCAAAGAGCAACGTTTGATAAGTTTCCATTCTACAGATTTCGTAGGTGAAGGTGCTATGTCTGACGTGCAATTACATACTACATCTGCAAGAGCAACAAAACCATCTCTTATTTTATGTTTAGAGAAGAAATTCTTTAACGAGAATGGAGCAATGACATTAAAAATATTCTCTACTATTACGCAGATTATTACTCGTAGAATGCGTTATGTGAATGAAAAGAATATCCATTCGGCAGGTCAATATTTATCCGATACAACTAGAGTAGAACACGACTTGTTGGGCGAAAGAGAAGTCCCAGAACAATATCTTTATGGAGTACAGACTTTACGAGCAGTAGAAAATTTTAATATATCAGGAACATCGTTAAATTATTACCCTCTTTTGATTGATGCTTTAGCTATGGTTAAAAAAGCTGCAGCACTGGCTAATCATGATATCAATATGTTAGAGACAGATGTTACAGATGCTATTGTACAAGCCTGTGACGAAATTATGGATAGTAAACATCATTATAATTTTGTTGTAGATATGATTCAAGGTGGAGCAGGAACATCAACAAATATGAATGCTAATGAGGTTATTGCTAATAGAGCCCTAGAAATACTTGGCCACAAACGAGGTGAATACGATTATTGTCATCCCAATAACCACGTTAACTTATCGCAATCGACTAACGATGCTTATCCTACGGCTGTAAAATTGGCTTTAGTAAATAGTGAAGATAAAATAGTACTGGTACTTAAAGATTTGGTTGCAGCATTTAGAGCAAAGGGGAAAGAATTTGCTCATGTTATTAAGATGGGAAGAACTCAGCTTCAAGATGCAGTTCCTATGACATTAGGTCAAGAATTTGAAGCTTGGGCAACTAATCTAGAAGAAGAAGTTAATCGTATTAAACAAAATGCAAATTTGTTCTTAGAAATTAATATGGGAGCAACTGCAATAGGAACAGGAATTAATGCAGATCCAAGATATGGAGAGCTTTGTACTCAACACCTTCGTGAAATAACAGGACACGATTTGGTAATGGCAGGCAACTTAGTTGAGGCGACTCAAGATACAGGAGCATTTATTATGTTTTCGTCGGCTATTAAGCGTTTGGCAATTAAATTATCGAAAATCTCTAACGATTTACGTTTACTTTCTTCAGGACCAAGAGCAGGTTTTAACGAGATAAATCTACCTCCAATGCAACCAGGTTCGTCTATTATGCCAGGCAAAGTAAATCCAGTTATTCCAGAAGTGGTCAATCAGATTGCTTTTAAAGTGATTGGTAATGATTTGACTGTAAATTTAGCCTCAGAAGCAGGTCAGCTAGAGCTTAATGTAATGGAGCCAGTTATTGTTCAGAGTTTGTTCGAAAATATCGATATGTTGATAAATGGAATGAAAACCTTGAATTATAAATGTGTGTCAGGAATTACTGCTAACGAAGAAGTTTGTAAGGGTTATGTTGCTAATAGTATTGGTATTGTAACAGCACTAAACCCATTGTTGGGTTATGAAGCTTGTTCGTCTCTTGCAAAAACGGCATTAGCAGATAATCGTTCGGTTTACGATTTAGTTCTTGAGCGTAAACTAATGACAAAAGACGAGCTTGATGAAGTTCTTAAACCAGAAAATATGCTAGAATCTCATAAACTGAGCTAGTAGAAATTTGAAAAATATTAAGGGAGAAAGCTGCTTATCAATAAGGCTTTCTCCTTTTATTATTCCTTTTATTTAATATTGTAATGAAAGCTTTAATTATAGATAAAATTCATGATATAATGTTTCAGATATTTTCTGAGGCAGGTATCGATTACGATTATCAACCCAATATAACAAAATCAGAATTTGATAAAATTATTTCAGATTATGAAATTCTAATTATTCGTTCTAAATTTAAAATTAAAGTTGAAGATATAGATAGAGGCACTAAATTAAAAGTAATTGGAAGAGTTGGTGCTGGACTAGAAAATATTAATATTCAGTATGCACAATCAAAGAAAATTATTGGATTAAATTCACCAGAAGGAAATAGAGATGCAGTGGGTGAACATGCTATGGGAATGTTGCTCAATTTGTTGAATAATATTCCAAAAGCAGATCACGAGATCAGAAGAGGAATTTGGGATAGAGAAGGTAATTGGGGAACAGAAATTTCTGATAAAACGGTAGGAATTATTGGATATGGAAATATGGGAAATGCGTTTGCTCGTAGGGTAAAGGCGTTTACTCCCAGTGTATTGGCCTACGATAAGTATAAGCACGATTATTCCGATGAATTTGTACAAGAGTCAACTATGCAAGAATTGTTCGATAAATGCGATATTTTATCCTTGCATGTTCCACTTACCGAAGAAACAAGATATTTAATTTCCGAAGAATATATTTCTAATTTCAAGAAAAATATTATTCTAATAAATACAGCTCGTGGCGAATGTGTTAAGACTTCAGATCTTGTTTCTGCATTAGAAAGCCAGAAGATTACAGGTGCTTGTCTCGATGTGCTTGAATACGAGAAAACAACATTCGAAGAAATGTTCACTTCTGAAATGCCCAAACCATTAGCATATTTAATACATGCTGAAAATGTAATTCTTACGCCACATATTGCAGGTTGGACCAACGAAGCTTATCTAAAATTATCGAAAGTAATGGCCGAAAAAGTAATATCAGTAATTAGATAAAAAAAATTAAAATCTAAATACTACTTAG
>JAMOQL010000097.1 GCA_027064025.1 Bacteroidales bacterium | reverse complement strand
TGGACTATGCCTGTTCGGAATTGGGGCATTATTTTAAATCAATTTATGACTATATTTGCAGAGAGACTGAGAATTTAAGTTATCGAACCAGTAGATTTTTAGTTTACACAGTTTTCAGGATAGTGTCATACACGGCTATTTTGAACTTTACAAAATCATCAGAAAGGTTATTTAACGGTGCAACAAACCAATCCATAAATACTTTCTGAGCCTCTTCGTCTATTTCTGAATAATCATCTAAAAAAATATAAATATAAAGTCGATATTCAATATCGACTTTATATTTATTAAATTTGATATTAATCCTTTTTTAATATCTAGATAACTTGTAAGTGAAGTTTCAAACTCTGTTCTTATATTTTTACTACTTGAACTTGAAGCTCCAATTTCTAATAAAGGATTATTGGAGATATTAATTTTCCCATTTTATAGAGTTTTCATCTTTGCTCTCATTTATTTGTTTATAAGTTGTCATTAAAGAAAGGTCAACTTTCTTAATTACATTATTAATTGATTCTTCTATTAAATTTAATTCATTATTGATATTATCAATTTGCTCTTTATCAAAGCCAAGTAACCTTTTAAATATTGATTTTTTTACAAAATCATCAAGTCGATTTTTAGTTTCTAAAACAATCTCTTTAATAAAATTACTATATATCAAATATTTATGATATTGTTTCCCAAGGTTCTGAACCATCTCAGAAATTTCTGGTGTAGAATTATCGAATAATGACTTAACATCGATATATATTGATATACACTTTTTATTATTAATTAAATCTTTTTGTGATTTTTGAAATATTGTTGATTTACCAGTTCCTTTTTTACCTACCAAAATTGTAGTTCGAGGTAAATTAACTTTATTAATAATGCCATTTTGAGGCAATAAATCTGTATAAATATCATCTATATTTTATCCTCGACAAAATCTTCAATTCTTGTTTTTCTAACAAGTTTCAATGATTCTGCAAATTCTAAAAATTTATCTCTTTCTTCCATTTTGTTATATTTTATCTTGCAGTTACTTTCTTGTCGTAATTCCAACTAACGTTAAGGTTAATTGTTTCATTTTTTAATTATTTAGTATTTTTACTTTTTCATTCATTTTTTAATAAACTTTTTTTCACGTTAGCTTAAAAAACTCAACTGTTTTTCCGCAGTAAGGGGCATTGAAACACATTTCTTTTGGTTTGGGAGTGCGTAGCACGGAAAAACAAAAGTCAGCTTTAGCTGAATGTGTTTCAACGACTGATATAATAAACGTTTGCGTTTTGGTTTCGTAATCAGCTTCATACAACTAAAGTAGCGTGAATCTCGCTGATTTGCAACTAAATTTATCCTAATAGTGTGAATCTGCGAGATTCACGCGGAGTAACAGTAACGCAGTTACTTTTGTATGAACGACTAATAGCGAATGTTTTTTATATTGTGTTGTGCAGAGGGCCTCTCGGGTTATTTCTTCGATATTTATCAAGTATCTGAAGCGAGCTTTGAACATACTTTTTGGAAACAGATATACCGTTTATTTAAATTTAGTTTTTTTTAGGGAAGCCAAAAAGCGTTGGCAAGCGATACTCTTTTCGATTTTTCTTCGAAATGTGTATTGCTTTTGCGTGGCAAATCTACCTGAAACATTTCTTTAAACTTGATTATTAAAAGGATTAGACATATATTTGTAATTATATAATCATTCTTATTATGAGATTAATTTTAGACATACAAGATAGTAAATCGGCTTTTATTATGGAACTGCTTAGTAGTTTTTCTTTTGTAAAAACAAAGAAAGTAAGTGAAGCTAATTATGCTCTTACACAAGAACAAAAAGATGCAATCGATGTAGGAATTGAGCAACTTAAAGATGGAAATTCTCACTCTCACGAAGATGTGATGAACGAAACTAAAAAACGTTTCCCTCAATTATTCTAATCTATGATTAACATTATTTGGTCAGATCAAGCTAAACAAACATATTTAGAGAATATTGATTATCTTCTAAAAGAATGGACTGAGAAAGAAGCTACAAAATTTATGAATGTAGTTGATAAAAATCTATTCATCATTAAAAAGAATCCCAAAACTTTTGCTAAAATTGACTACCGAGACACAAGGTCGGCTGTAATTACATCTCAAATAACATTATTCTACAATCGTTAACGCTCTATACCCAAATAATGAGTTGCTGTAATTACATCTCAAATAACATTATTCTACAATACAAATAAAAATATTAATCATTAATCAAAGCTGTAATTACATCTCAAATAACATTATTCTACAATATTTTAGATAAAAGCACCGTTGAATTAGTCATGTTTTGGAATAATTATAAAAACCCTCAGAAAATCAAATAATCAAGAATAAGACTGCTGTTAGAAGTAGTATTATTAGAAATCCTATCAAAAACGCCAAGGCAAAGGATTTTACAATCACACTTTTCTTAGGTAATATCTTCAAAAATTGTTCTACGGTTTGTTTATCGTCTTTTTGGGTTAAGAAAGTAACAGTAAGCCACGTTAAAGTTGTTAATATCGTTACCACAATTATTCGCCATTCGTGATTCTGTAAGCTTAAATCATTAAAGAAATTTGGATTAAAATATTCAAATACAAAGAATGCTAAGGTATAGATTCCTGAACTGAACATAGCTGATATTTGTGACCATGCATTTATTCGCATCCAAAACCATCGTAAAACAAAAACTGGGGCTACACCTGCCGAAATCGAGAATATTATCTTTATCAGCAATTCTAAGCTATCTATGTTTAAAGCTATAAGCATAGAAATTAAACTTAAAGTCAACATACTCACAAACGATATGCGTGTATAATGTTTTTCGCTTTTATCT
>JAMOQL010000096.1 GCA_027064025.1 Bacteroidales bacterium | reverse complement strand
GTACTTAGGCACAGTTTATACAAAAATATATTTTAGATTATAGCGATGGAATGGTAGATGATGAAATTAATAATATGGCAACAGGATTGATTCGTTACGATATGATGCGAGAGACACTTCATCTTGAGTTATTTTCATATGTTGGTTTAACTGGCGAAGATGCTCTTATAAGACCTAAAATTTCGTATGATTTCGATGATAGTTTTAATATACTTTTAGGTGCAAATATTTTTGTAGGTGATAGATCAGGGCAATTTGGTCAATATCAGGATAATACAATGGTTTATACTAAAATAAAATATAATTTCTAGTAGAGCGAACATTCCTGTTCGCTTTTATCAGCAGGAAAACTCAATATATTAAAACTATTGTCGTTTTTAATTAACAACCTCGCAAGCGTCAGGGAATTAAAAATCCCAATTGGGATTAAAAAATATAAATATGAGAAATAAATTTTTAATAATTATAATTTTAATATCAACTTATGCTTTTGCACAAAAATCTGATGATATAATAGGGAAATATCATTTACCAAATAAATTAGATGTTAAGATTTTTAAATATGAAGGAAAATATTATGGTAAAATTATTGCATTAAATGGTTTTGAAGATGGACAAAAAACAGATATAAATAACAATGATGAAGATTTAAGAAATAAATCTTTGATTGGTATGGTCATTATAAAAGACTTAGAATTTGATTCTGATGATAAAGAATGGATCGATGGAGAAATGTATGGTCCAGAAAAAGGAATGGTATTTGAATTAAAAATTACAGAAATACGTAATAATGAAATAAAAGTTGTAGGTTCTAAATATTTTTTTTGGAAAACATTAATTTGGAAAAAAATTTAAAATCCGCTTAAAAGTCATACACATTTGCTATTCACACAAGCCAACGCTTGACGCCAAATTGTAAAAGAGTATGTTCTGCCAACACACAAGAAGAAATGAAAATTAGAGTAAATTTAATACTTATATCAAGCTTTAGAAAAAGAGAGCCAAATAAACATAAAAAAATAACTCTAAAAAAAGGATTAAATTTAATACAAGACACATCAGATTTAATATTTCAAAAGAAACGATAAAGTTCGTTTAATAACACCAAGGGAAACGCAAGTTTTAAACATCTAATAATCAACTTATCATACACTACATTCAACATGTAATTTCAGCAAGAATTTAGATGTATAAAACACAAGGCAATAAAGGGTCATTTAACGAATAATTCACAAAAGAGAAATTTTTTAAATAGAAAATCCATTAAGAAAAATAAGTCAAGTTATAGATTTTGAAATGTTTAGAGGTTTTAATTTTACAACGCTATTATAAACTTGTTATTATTACCCTGTATGAATCTCACCAAGTCACATTATTAGGATAAATTTAGTTGCAAATTTATTAGATTCACGCTACTTTAGTTGTATGAAACTGATTGCTAAACCAAAATGCAAACGCTTATTATATCAATCATTAGGTGAAAGTCAATTAGATTGTCAAAAGGATTAATAATAATAATATTTTAGACAAATTAACATGAAAAATTACTTAAAAAAATTAGCAGTTTTAACCATTATTTTTCTTGGTTCAGTATTTAATGGTTACACACAAGGAGTGACAAGTTCCGAGATTTCTTCAATATTGGAGGTTCAACAATATAACCGAGCTATACATATTATGGCTATGTTATTAATTGGTTTTGGCTTTTTAATGGTTTTTGTAAAAAAGTATGGCCGCTCATCACTTACAGCAACTTTCCTTTTAGTTAGTGTTGCAATACCTACGTATCTTTCCATTAAAGAAATGGGAATTTTTGAGCATAGAGGAGAAATTGAACAATTTATTCTTGCGGAATTTGCGGCAGCCAGTTTGTTAATTGCTGCAGGAGCTCTTCTTGGGAGATTAAAAATATTTCAATACATGATTCTAGGCTTGCTATTTATTCCGTTTTTTATAATTAATGAATTAGTTGTTATAGAAGACTATTTTAATTTTGTGGGTACAGTAGCTGATACTGGTGGTTCTATTGTTATTCATGCTTTTGGAGCAATCTTTGGAATTTCGGCTGCTATTTCATTGACAACAAAAGCTCAAAGAAAAATTCCAATATTGACTGATGCAACATCTGATAGATTTTCATTATTAGGGAGTATGATTTTATGGGTATTTTGGCCGAGCTTCTGTGCCGCATTAGTCCCTGCTGAAGCTATTCCTTTAACAGTTGTAAATGTATTTATTGCATTAAGTGGCTCAACAATTGCCACATATATTGCATCCGTTTCAATCAGAGGTAAAATTAATGTTGCTGATATAGCAAATGCAGCTCTTGCAGGTGGTGTTGCCATTGGAGCAACTTGCGATTATGCAACTCATTTAGAAGCTATGATTATTGGACTTGTTGCAGGTGCTATTTCAACAATAGGCTTTGCAATTTTTCAAGAAAAACAGGAAAAATTTCATAAAATTATTGACACTTGTGGTGTATCAAACCTTCATGGAATACCAGGGATATTTGGTGGTTTAGTGGCTATTTTAGTTGTTGAAGGCCTAGATGTTAGTGCTCAAATTAAAGGGATATTGCTTACAGTTATACTGGCAATTATTGGAGGATTACTTTCAGGTAAAATTATTTCTTGGTTTGGAAAACCAAACGAAATATATAATGATGATACTGAATTTGTAGACTAATATATTTTTGTCATGTACATAGCAAGATTGGTTAAAATATTCTGAATAACCAAAATACTAAATTGTTGTAATGGTTTAAGCATAGATAAAAATGAAATATTCTTATTCAATTATTATAATTTTTTTGATGATGCCTTTTATGGCAAAATCACAGACTGATTCGCTACTAGAGTATAAGCAAATCAGTTTTGTGAAAATTAATCAGGCCAACGATTTATTTACATACTGGTTTCAATCTGACAGAAATTTTTCTGATGGTGTAAATATTGAAGTTGCACATAGTATTTTTAATAATACAGTTTCAGATAAAATATTATTTGGATTTAAAGATACTAAATATAGAGATTTCAGTTTGGCAATAAGTCAGGATATGTTCACCCCGAAAAATACTAAAATATCGGAGTTAGATACTACAGACAGACCATATACTGGACTACTATATTTAACATACGCTAAATATTCTAATAATTTTTGGAAAGGTAGGAAACTTGTTTCAAGAGTGTTTTTAGGGATGCAAGGTCCCACATCTTTTGCCAAAGAAGCTCAAAATACAGTTCATGAAATGATTGATAATCCGTTAGTTTATGGTTGGAATAATCAGTTAAATAATGGATTAATGTTAGATTACGAAATACAATATATACATCAAATACCTGTAACAACTTACCTAACCGAATTACATTTATTTGGTGTTGGTCATATAGGTGCAATGTATAATTTTGCCCAAATTGGTTTTCGATTTAAATTTGGACGTTTTACCGATACTTATATGAACTTCTATGGTATTGCAAACTCCAAAAACAAGAATAAATTAACCACTGATGATTTAGCTAAATTTAGCTCTTCAAGAAAAAAGATAATTCCTAAAAGGATAAGAAAAAAATCAGCACAAGAACAAATTGATTATGTTAATAATAAGCTAAACAGAAAATTTCAGATATACTTTTTTACAGAGGGAATGGCTAATTATATGTTTAGAGATGGTACACTAGAGGGAAGTTTAATTACTTTTGAAGAAAATAATTATCGTTACTGTTATGGTGATTACAATCATTTCCAGATAATTGGAAGATATGGATTTGTACTCCAGTATGCTCATTTTTATATGGAATATATGCGCTATTTAGAAAGTGATTATCAAAATAATCCATTTGGTTATGGAAGAATTATTTTAAGTTATGTGTTTTAATCACACGATGTGGAATTAATTTCTGTATAGTCAGAAAAAAGCCATAAAAAAATTATTTTACTATGACTTTCTTTTAAGCTTGTCTAGTCCTGAAATAGCGTTACAAAAAATTGAAGTGTTATGAAAGAAAAGAGAAAAGCGTTTATGTAAAGCGTACACAATTTTCGGGATAGTATCAATATCTTTCAAAAATTGAATCTCGTGAATTCTAAAATGTATAATCTATACCTTTATTTTTTAATTTATCTTGCTTTTTATTACGGCCATTCACAGCCCATTTATCTGGTATATATTTCCATTTAAAACCATCGAAAGCAAAAGCATCATAAGAACCATCGGGACCATAAAAACGACGAATATTCTTTAATTTTGGACTTTCTGGAGCTAAGTGGTCGAAGACAATCATTTTATATCTCTCATCATAATTTAAAGTAGTAGAGACTTTTTGATCATACTCCATTAGAATTCTATATTGCTTACGTTTAATTTTATCAGGGTCATCTTTACGATCGTACTTAAAGACCCGATGTCCAAATTTAGCTTTTTTACCAGAAAATGATAAAATTTCTATAAGCTTTATTTTCGAGATATATTTATTACTCCGCATTCCTAAAAGAGCATACATTTTTTTTCCTCTATATTTAAAATCCACAATTTTATAATAATTAGCACCATACCAATGTTTATGGTCGAAAGCTAAATATTCAATATCCGACTTCATTTTTCTAGAATCATCTTTCAACTGATAAACTTTTAGTTTATTGCCATCTTTCTGTTGAATAAAACCGTAATAAATATGTTCTCCATTTTCTAATTTAATACTCCAAGTATAAGTCTTTACTTTTTTATCTTGACTCATTCGTATTCCAATCCGCTTCAACGAATCGAAAGAATAATTGAAAGATTCTTTATTAACTAATAATTCTTTAAACTGCTCAGAAATTTCGTAAGATAAAGATAGCTTTGTACTGTCTGACTGAATAAATTTAGTTCCATCTGAAAGAAACAACTCCTCAAACATACCATGAATAGTAATAACCTTATTTTCCACCCAATTCTGTTTTTGTGCAGAAGCAGAGAAAGAAATAAGGAATAAACTTAAGCTTAGGAGTATGATTTTATGCATATATTCTAAATTCTACTATATTTGCAAACGCAATTAAGATTAAAAAAGTATGAATATCAAAGATATAATAAATAATATTAACTGGATAAGATTAGCTCTAGGGTTTACGTTAGGGGCAATAAGTGGTTATGCCTATTATTATTACGTAGGCTGTGCCTCTGGAACTTGCCCTATCCAATCTAACCCTTTGCTTATGACGCTGTATGGTGCTGGAATGGGTGGTGTTCTATTTTTTAGTAATAAAAAGAAAAATACTAACAAATAATCCTAGGTCAAAGCATTCATCTCAAAAAGAAATACTACTCCAAATATCATATCAAAATTTGCTTAAAAAATTTACTTCTTTAAAATCTTAGGATAAGCCTTGCACCACTTTGTTAAGCCACATTCTCCACATTTAGGTGTTCTTGCCAAGCAAACATATCGACCATGCAATATCAACCAATGGTGAGCAATAGGCAATAGTTCTTCGGGAATATATTTAACCAATTGCATCTCTGTATCTAGGGGCGTTTTAGCATTCGTAGATAAACCTATTCGAGCAGATACTCGAAAAACATGCGTATCGACCGCCATTGCGGGTTTGTTAAAAACAACAGAAACAATTACATTAGCCGTTTTGCGTCCCACTCCTGGTAATTTCTGTAAATCTGTAATATTATCGGGAATTTGTCCCTCAAAATCTTTAATTAGCATACTTGCCATTCCAACCAGATGTTTGGCTTTATTGTTCGGGAAAGAACATGATTTTATGTATTCAAAAATATCTTCCCTGGTTGCCTCGGCCATCTTTTCGGGCGTTGGATAAACCGCTAACAAATCAGGTGTGATTAAATTCACTCGCTTATCGGTACATTGTGCAGAAAGAATAACAGCTACCAATAAATTAAACGGATTTGTATAATCTAGTTCTGTTTCGGCAATAGGTTGATTAATTTTGAAATATTCTATGATATTGTTAAACCGCTCTTTTTTTGTCATGAATCCTAAATTTATTGCTAAAAAATAAAAGTATAAAATTTTAATAATATTATAAGAATAATAACGCAATCTTAAAAAATCAATAAATAATATCCTTTTTTTCTCATTACTTAACATAACGAGAAACCGTACATTTGTAAAAAATCAGAAAATAATAAGAAAAAATGTTAATTTCTCAGACAACCATTTTAATGAATCAGGGTTACTAGAGTGGAATAGATAATGAACTTGGATACAAAAATAATATCAGATTGTAAGAAGGGTAAGGCATCTGCTCAGAATAAAATCTATGATTTATATTCTGGAGCTATGTTGGGAATTTGTGCACGATATATCTCTAACATTAATGAAGCAGAGGATGTGTTGCAAGAGAGTTTTATTAAAGTGTTTACGAAAATATCGAAATACGATTTTACTTCGGTAGCTTCGTTTTCTGGTTGGATAAAAAAGATAGTTGTTAATACTGCTCTAAATTATATTAGAGATAATAAAAAGCATAAGATTTTTGATGAGATGGACCAAAATATTGAAATGCATATTCAAGAAAAAAATCAAGAGGAGGCTAACATCAATATCTCTCAAAAAGAGATTTTGTTCCTAATACAACAGCTCCCCGATGGTTATCGAATTGTATTTAACTTGTATATATTTGAAAAATATACACATCAAGATATTGCTACAGAGCTTGACATATCGGTAAACACATCGAAAACACAACTATTTAAAGCTCGGAAACTATTGCAGAAGAAAGTTTTAGAAAAAATTAATAATAAAAAACAAAAAATAGTAAGTTCAATATGAATTTAGATTTTGATAATATAGACCAATTATTTGAAAATTCGCTCAATGATTTGGAGTTAAAACCAAGTGGACAAGTGAAAACTCAGATACAAAAGAAAATGTTCTGGCACAATACTTTTAAGAATACTTATTTTCGTATTTCTTTGGCTTTGCTCCTTCTATTAACTATTGCAGGTTCTTCATTCTTGTTAAAGAATTCTCAAGAAAACAAGAATACCGAAATTAATCAAACAAATACTTCAGTTATTGCAAATACTATTAGAAAAGAACAAACAAAAAATAATTCAGAAATATTAGAATCTCAAACAACTGCGATAGCTACACCAACAAATACTGTTACTATAATAAAAGGATCTTCTGATTTAGAAAATAAGAACTCCAAAATCAACAAATTAAATATAAAACAGCTTAAAGAGTCAGAATCTAAAATCCTAGACAAAGCTGATTTAATAAAACATAATACAATTCCTGCAGTAAAGGAAACAGCTATTCCAACAAGCTCTACAAAAATTGCTCAAGACAAAACTATTAATCAGTCAGAGTCTGTAATCGTTTCAGAAGAGACAAAATCGAATAATCAACAAGTTTTACCTACAGATGATTATCAACAAAAAGAAAGTTTTGGCAATAGCTCTATTGCACTTTTAGAAGCTCGAATTAATTTTACTTTATGGGGAATACCTTATCCAAATCTCAACGATTACCCGTTGCAAGACGATACCGTAGGTATTAACATTCATGGTCAAGAAATAATCTTGCCATCCAATCGTTGGAACTTGGGAGCCTATATTCGACCAAATTACTCGATATCGAGATTTAATAATACTAATGCTAGTGAAAGTCAAGATATATCTAAAATTAACAGTGATGCTTATAATCCTGATTACTCTTATGGCTTTGGTTTAGAATTGTCGTATCAGTTTAAACAATTATCGCTAGGTGGTGGTCTGGCTTACAGTCAATACACACAAGATTTTAATACTATAGATAAATCTTTAGAAACTCAAGAAATTGACTTCTGGACTTACTCCGATATGGAGAATTGGAATGTAACTAACACTTCGTATTTAAATTTAGACTCACTATTACAAGGCGACACCGTAATGACAGTGATTACAGATTCGACAAAATATATTACTCAGGATTCGACCTTAAATACAAGAACTGATTCCGCATGGACAGAAAAGGCCTTTGCTTATAAAAACATGTATCAGTATTTTGAGATTCCACTCTTTATAGAATATTCTTTTAGCAGATCAAAAAAATGGCAACCATTTATGCGAGTAGGTTTGGTGACAGGAATTCATATTAAGTCGCAGGCTTATTATACCGATGCCAATGGAAAAGTATTTGATGCTTCAGTTATGCCATTTGCTAAATTTAATTTTTGGGCACATTTTGGCTTAGGACTAAAATATAATCTGAACAAGAAAATATCAACATCTATTTCTATGAGTTACAGATATAATCTAAATGCAATCGTAAAAGACGAATCAAATTTTAATCAGAACTTAGATAATCTTGGAGTTACCATAAGTTTGCAATATCATTTCTAAAGTAAGTGTATATCAAAGCAATTCTATTGATAATAAAAGATTACTTTATTCGAAACAACAAGAAATAATTAAAAACATGAAGAAAATTATAGTCATATTAATTATTGGAATTTTAAGCTTAATAAAACTTTCTGCTCAAAATTGTGATGCTGATTTCACATCAAATGTAGATTCTACAAATTTAGTTAACTTCCAAAATCAAAGCGATACTTATGGATTAACATTATGTTCATCTACTTGGGATTTTGGTGATGGATTTACATCTACTTTACTAAACCCATCACATCAATACGATACCTCGGGCGTATACACTGTTTGTTTAACTATTGAAACTTCTAGTGATTCCTCATGTTCAGTTATAGATTGTGTGGATTCAATTTGTTATACGGTCAATGTAAATATTGTTCCGCCTTGTAATTTGAGTCTATCGCACACACAAATCAATGTAAGTGAAAACGGAAGTAATGATGGAAGTATAGATTTAACGGTAAGCAATGGCATTGCTCCTTATTCTTATAATTGGAATTCAGGACAAACTACAGAAGATATATCGTCTTTAGTTGCTGGAGAATATTCGGTTACAGTTGCCGATAATAATGGCTGTCAAGATTCTTTAAATATTACCATTACAGAACCACCCATAATTGTTGAATATTCGCTTTTGGGACAAATATTTGCAAAAACAGCTTTATTGCCCGAAGGCATTGCTTTGCTTATCGATGATGAAAATAAAGTCTTGGCAAAGACGGAAATAAATTCAGGTCAATATCAGTTCTTAAATATAGATTCGGGGCAATATACCGTTTATGCAGTGCCGTATTTCGATTTAGATTATGAATTCTTCCCAATCTATTTCCCAAGCTATTATGGAGATATAACTAATTGGAATTCCTCTAACTTAATTTTAGTCGATTCAATTAGAATAGCAGATATTCATTTAGATTATTATGATGAAATCTTGCACGGACAAGCTTTTGTAAGTGGAATGGTTAATTACGAAGAAGATAGTGGCTTTGAGGAAGCGATTTATCAGCAAAATTGGTTCTCTAATTTTAATAAATCATTAAATAACCAAGCGGCCTCAAATGTTACGGTATTGCTGAAAGATGATAATTCACAAGTTATCGATTTTTGTTTAACAGATGGGCAAGGAAACTATCAATTCGATAAAATTCCATATGGAGGATATTCAATTTATGTCGAAAAATCGGGTAAAAACACTTTACCTGTCGAGATATATTTAAGCCCCAAAAAAGATAGCTTACAACTCGTAAATTTAACAATCCAAACCAACGATGTTATTTCTGTTCCAGAAAATCATTCTTTAAATCAAAACTTCAGCATCTACCCTAACCCATTTACAAATGAAATTAGAATTAAGTTAACGGAAATAAACAAAAATTACAATATTTCTATTATCGATATTGCAGGCAGAAAAGTAATATCTCAACAAATAACTAAAGAGAATACGGTAATTAACACAAGTATTTTAGAAAAAGGAACTTATGTATTATCTTGTAAAACAGCAAGTAACAGTATACTTGTAAAGAAAATAATAAAAAACTAAATCTTTAAAGACAACCTTTCAGAAAACTCGGGTATTTAAAGTAGAAACAGTTTAATACTGTAAAGAATAAAAATATTAATCAAATAAATTTAGGAATTATGAAACAATTTTTCACAATCGCGTTAGTTGGACTTTTAATGAGTTTTGGATACGCACAAGATTCGCTTTACATCAATGTAACAGCACAAATAACAAATGAAACAGTAGTTGATGCTTTAAACGGAGCTATTGACGTAACAGTAACAGAAGGCGTCGCCCCTTTTCAGTTTAGTTGGGATAACGGAGCAAATACAGAAGATATTTCTGGTATAGCAGCTGGTATTTATACTTTAACCGTATTGGATGCAGAGCAAACATCTGGAACTTTTAGTTTTACAGTAGGAGTAGATTCCAACCCTAATGATTCTACAAATACAGACTCTACAAATACAGATCCTTGTTTTGGTTTCTATGGTAATACTTATCCAGTCTATACTTCTTACGAAGGAGCAAACGACGGAGAAATAAATTTAGTTGTATATGGCGGAACAGCACCATATATGTATGCTTGGGATTCAGGAGAAACTACAGAAGACTTATCTGGTTTAGCTGAAGGATACTATGTAGTTGACGTAACAGATGCAAACGGATGTAGCTTTACACAGTCAGATTATGTTTATTCAGCTATAGACGATTCTAATATGTGGAATAATCCTGTAGATACATTCACCGTAAACGAGCCTATTGATTCATGTTTTGCGACTACAGTAAACGATGTTGTAGTAACAGATTATCAAGTATTGGAAGATAGTATTGCTGTAACTTGGAATCTATTTGATATAGACGGAAACTTATTAGCATCATTCACAATCAATTATGACGGAACTATTGATGCCGCAGGAGTATACAACTTCGATATTACATTTGTACCTTGCAACAAGAGTTTAAACTCAAATACAACATATTCTGCACAGATTTACATCGACCCTGCTGTCGCAACAGGAGTTAAACAAATTAATACCATTTCTTCAAAATTAATTATTTATCCTAATCCAGTAAAAGATATTCTAACTATTAAAGGTAAGAATATAACAACAATACAAATTATGGATATCAACGGAAGAACTGTTAAGATACTTAATAGCAACAATACAATCGAAACAATTGATGTATCAAGTCTTAATCAAGGTATTTATTTTGTGAAAGTAGGAACAAAAGTTCAAAAATTGATTAAATTATAAATTATTAGGACTTCATAAAGAAAGGGCTATCTCTTACGAGATGGTTCTTTTTTTTGGCAAATATCAAAAAACTGAAAAACAGTCTTGTTATATTTTCGAAAGCCAAAAGCAAAATACCCTTACAGCACATAGTTTTAACTTAAACGGTGACCCCTAAAAATATAAATTATTAATAATCTATATATTTCTAGAGAATCATTCCGTAATTTTGCAAGCTAATCAATTGACTTTCTATGAAACTTCTAAATTTGCATAATTCCTCGACTCTCGATATTTATTCTGCTAATACAGAAACCATCCTTGAAATCCCTTTAGTTGACGAAAATATTAAAGCCGGTTTCCCTTCTCCCGCTTCCGATTTCTTAGATTTATCAATAGACTTAAATAAGGAACTTATTAAACATCCGAATGCCACTTTTTATGGTCGTGTAAAAGGCGATTCAATGAAAAATGCAGGTATTAGCGAAGGCGATTTATTGGTTATCGACAAAAGTTTAGAACCCGTAAATGGGAAAATAGCCGTTTGTTTTATCGATGGTGAATTTACGGTTAAACGTATCAAGATTGAAGAAAATGCATGTTGGCTAATGCCCGAAAACGACGATTACAAACCTATAAAAGTAACCGAAGATAACGATTTTATTATCTGGGGAATAGTAATTCACCTAATCAAAAGTTTCTAAAACAATCTTATCGATGTATGCACTTGTAGATGGAAATAATTTTTATGCATCTTGCGAGCGGGTTTTTCGCCCCGATTTGCAGGGGATACCTATCGTTATTCTATCTAACAATGATGGTGTAATTATTGCCCGTAGCAACGAAGCTAAAGCCTTGGGTATCCCAATGGGTCTCCCTTATTTCAAATCAAAAAATTTAATATTAAAACATAAAATAAAAATTTTTTCATCGAACTATGCACTCTATGGCGATATGAGTAATCGGATGATGAATATTATGAAAATGTTTACCCCCGATGTTGAAATTTATAGTGTAGACGAAGCTTTCTTAAAATTTAAAGGATTTAAAAATTACGATCTAAACGCATACGGACAAAAAATACAAAAAACCATTCTTAAATCGACAGGATTACCGACAAGTATAGGAATTGCAAAAACCAAATCGTTGGCAAAAGTAGCCAATAAAATTGCCAAGAAATTCCCCGATAGGACTAAAAGTGTTTACTATATTGACAATGAAGAGAAAAGAATAAAAGCTCTAAGATGGACAAAAATATCTGATGTTTGGGGTATTGGGCGGAAGCACAGTAAACGATTACAAGCTGTAGGTGTAGAAAATGCCTATCAATTTACACAGATGTCGGATACCTGGGTGCGTAAACACATGTCTATAGTTGGGTTACGTCTAAAAAAAGATTTATTGGGCGAATCTATTATTCAGTTCGAAGAAATTAGAAATAAGCAAAGTATTGCCACTACCCGATCCTTCGATAAAACATATACCGAATTCAAAGATTTAAGAGAACGAATTTCGACCTTCGCTTTTTCATGTGCCGAGAAATTAAGACAACAAAAATCGCAAGCCAATGCGATAATGATTTTTATCCAAACCAATGGTTACAAAAACTCTCAAGCACAATATTCGAAAAGTATAGTCGTCAAACTTCCCTTTGCTACTAATTCGAGTATAGACCTAGTCAAATATGCAGTTAATGGCTTAAATCGTATCTTTAAAAAAGAATATCAATACAAAAAAGCGGGCGTTATTGTTATGGATCTATGTCAAGAATTCCCAGACCAATTGAATCTTTTCGAAGATAAAAATCCAAAACATAAAAAATTGATGCAAACTATAGATCAATTAAATCTCGACTACGGAAGACATACCGTTAAGCTGGCTTCGCAAGACCTCAACAAAATGTGGAAAATGAAACAAGAAAATCTTTCGCAACGCTACTCTACCGATTTAAACGAAATTATTATTGTCAACACTAAGTAATAATCTATGCATCTTTTATCGTAGTTCTGCTTACCTTTGTGTCCTAAAAATTAGATTATGGCATTAGATGAGATTTATTTAAGAGCAGAAAGTGTAAGTAAGAGTTTTGGTGATATTGATTTATTTTCTGACATATCTCTAAGTGTTCATAAAAACGAAAAAATTGCATTAATTGCAAAAAATGGAGCTGGAAAATCCACTCTTTTACAAATAATAGCAGGGAATATTGATTTCGAAGCTGGAGAAATAACCACAAAAAATGGTATTAAAACCGCTTATTTAGAACAAGCTCCGGCCTATGGAGAAAATCTAAGTATTGAAGAAGCTATCAATTCCGACTTTGCAGATACTATTGCTTTACTTCATAAATACGAACAACTATTAATCGAAGATCCTAAAGAAGAATTACACCAAGTAATGGATCAAATTGAGGCTTTAGAAGCTTGGGATTTGGAGCTTAACATCAATCAGTATCTTAGTAAACTTCGAATCGACGATAAAAGCAGAATTATTTCTACACTTTCTGGTGGACAAGTAAAACGAATTGCCTTAGCTTCTGTATTACTTAAAAAACCCGACTTATTAATTCTTGATGAACCAACCAACCATCTCGACCTAGAAATGATTGAATGGCTTGAAGATTATTTGATGGATAATCAAATAACTCTTTTAATGGTAACTCACGACCGTTATTTTTTAGACAGAGTTTGTAACAGAATAATCGAACTAGAAAACAATGAGCTATTTAGTTACACCGGCAATTACAGCTATTATCTCGAAAAAAGAAGTGATAGAATTGAACTTAGAAATACAGGAATAGACAAGGCTCGACAACTTCTAAAGAAAGAATTGGAGTGGGCGAATCGCATGCCAAAAGCAAGATCGACCAAGGCCAAATACAGAGTAGATAATGTAGATGTGATAAAACAAAAAGCATCTCGAAAGATCATTAAAGATAAAATCCAACTCGATTTTACTTGTAAACGATTAGGAAATAAAGTTATTGATCTTTATAATATCTCAAAAAGTTTTGATGAACTAAAAATAATCGAAGATTTTTCTTACAAATTTGCAAAAGGCGAAAAAGTAGGAATTATTGGAAAAAACGGTTCGGGGAAATCCACTTTTCTAAACTTAATTAGCGAACGATTA
>JAMOQL010000095.1 GCA_027064025.1 Bacteroidales bacterium | reverse complement strand
ATATATCCATTTTTGATAATGCTTTCAAGGGGTCTGTATATTTCCAAGATCCTAGTATGACTCTACATATTTCTAATACGTTTGGAATGCCAATTACTAATTACTTTGGCGATTTACAGACTTACTCTGAAATTAATGGAGGTATTTGGGAATCTCATAATTTTCCAATCGACGAATTAAATATTAATCACCCAACACAAGTGGGCGATACTGCTACCCAAACAGAGATTCTTAATACAACCAATTTCCCAGAAATTAGAGATGTTATTGCTAGTCAACCTAGATATTTATTTTTTGAGGTCGATTCGGTTATTGTAAATCCAGATGGTTACGATGCTTCATTACCTAATTTTGTTTTAGATACCTCTCGTGTATCCATCGATTTAGAAGTGAAGTTACCACTTTGGGGAAATGCTTTATACTCCTTAGTAGATACACTGGAGCTTAATATTGAAGAAAATTTTGAAGATGTCTCCAAACATTTTGTAGAAGCAAATATGAGAACAATTTTCGATAATTTCTTGCCAACAAATGCATATGCACAGGTTATATTTACAGACTCTTTATATCATCCATTAGATACTTTGTATAAGACTAATGATATTGGAGAACGATTAATACAGTCGGCTATTTTAGACGTCGATGGAAGAGCAAAACAATCTGTTAAAAAAACAACAGATATTTTGTTTGGAAACGGAAGCTCGTATGAACATGATATTAACGACCTTCAGTATGTTAGATATGCGGTGATTATTGCCACTCTTAAAACAGAGGGTATCGACAATACTTCTGATGTAAACGGAAACTCTAGATTAGTGAAATTTTATGGAGATAATTTCCTCGAAGTCAAGTTTGGGTTGAAAGGACAAGGCAAATATCAAGAAGTAATTAATTAAAGAAGGAGGAAAGAACAATGAAAAAAATTATATATATATTCTTAATATTTGCGTTGGCACAGACCTCTATGGCTCAGCAAAACAACACTATGTATTTTATGCAGTCTTTGCCACAAGCAAAGTGGTTAAATCCGGCAATTCAGAATGAGTGTAAATTACATATTGGAGGAGCATTAATTCCTATTACAGGACAGTTTCTTCTTCCCATACAATATAATTATGGTAACAATGGGTTTGCATTAAAAGACATGTTGCAATATAATGCAGATATGGATTCTTTAATTTTGCCTGGTTTTAAGGGCTACGATTGGGATCAGTTACAAGGTAGTCTTAGAAATGTAAATTATATTACTAACGAATTACATATCAATTTGTTAACGGTTGGTTATAAGTATAAAGATTGGTATTTTGGTTTGGATATTAACGACAAAGTAGAAAGTCGATTTTCTTTTAATCAAGATCTAATTACTTTTGGAAAAGAGGGAAATGGTCAATCATTTCTTGATGAAACAGCTAATCTTGGCGATTTAGGAGTAACAGGAACTTTTTATTCTGAATATGCTCTAAGCGCATCTAAAAAAATTAACGATAAGTTGACCATTGGAGTATCTGCAAAATTACTTTTTGGGAAGTTAAACGTTTGGACTGAAAATTCAATATTAGACATGCACACCAACAATAATGAGAATTACCCTATTACTGTAGATGCAGATTATTTAGTTCATACTTCGCAGCCTTTTACAGAGGTTACCGAAATGTACTACGATTACGAAGGCGATTCCATGGTATTTAATTCTGAAGATAAAGAGGTTAATTTTAAAGATATTTATTTTAACGCAAAGAACTTTGGTATGGGCTTCGATATTGGGGCAACATATAAGTTTAACGATAAAATAGAGTTTTATGCGAGTTTAACCGATATGGGTTATATTCATTGGACAGACAATACACAAACTTTTGCAGTTAAGGGTAGTTATTATTGGGATGGTTATAATTTTCAACCAGCATTGACCGAAGACGAGGAGTTAATTACAAATACAAATGACAGCTTGAAGAAAAATATTATTAAGATTTTTGAGCCTTCGATGCAAACCAATTCGTATACCTCGTTTTTAACACCTAAAGCATATATTGGTGGAACTTATCAGTTCAATGAAAAAATAAGAACTGGCTTACTGCTCCGAAGTGCATTTTTCCAAAATGATTGGCATCCATCTATGACAGTTTCTGGAAATTTTAGATTGAAAAAATGGTTTGAAGCCACAGCTAGTTATTCAATGATTAATAATTCGTATACCAATATTGGACTTGGGTTCACAGCCAAGGCAAAATGGTTCCAGTTTTTTATGATGACTGATAATTTGTGGGGATTCATTTGGCCACAGTCCACTCATAATATTAATTTCAGAATGGGAATGAATCTGATTTTTGGTTGCAAAAAGAAAGAAAATACTACCTTGATTGGTGGATAATACGAGAGTAAACTAAATATAAAAAGCAGAAGGCAAATAGGTCTTCTGCTTTTTTATTTGAGTTCGAATGAAGAACATTTTTTTAATTTTGAACGCAAGAATTTATATTTCTCATTGCTTATCCAAATATTTTCTTCTAAATCGAATGCAATAGCCTCTTTTTGTGAATAGATTCCAGAGATCCTAGATTTAATCAATACCCTGTTGTTTTTATTTCGAAAACTTTTTATTAACCAAGCCTTTTTATGAGATAGTAGTATCACTAAATCTTTTTTGGGGCTTCGGGTAGCAGACGTTATCCAAGAGTGAAATTTATGAGTGTGAGCAAGATATATACTATCTTTTAATACCGCAATATGTTTTCCTGCTTTGTTGGGGATGGCGTAAATATATGTATATCTAGAATAAGGTTTAGTTCGGTTTTTCGTAAAGATAAATATCGAATCTTTGTAAGCAATTAAGGCCTCCGCATCGAAATTAAGTTTAGAATCTTTTGGAGGAAAAGTCCTCTGGTTTTCGTAACTAAACC
>JAMOQL010000094.1 GCA_027064025.1 Bacteroidales bacterium | reverse complement strand
TCCCCTCAACCTGAATATTCCCATTTTCAAAAAAGTGAACCTCCTTAACAATCTCTTTATCACTTTCACCTTTAATAAAATAAACCACGGCTTTCTTTTGTCCAGAAGGATATGTGCTCACAACACTCTCTGTAAGTTCTTGATTATTAACAAATTCCGAATAACTAAGCCCTTGCTCTTTTTCAATCGTTGGTGTACAAGAGCCCAATATTAACATGCTTATTAAAAGAAAATAGGCTAGTTTAATTTTCATCTGTCTAGAATTAAATAAATATAAATAACATTTGTTTTCGAAGAATCTAAAATATTAGAAAATAGTATTATAATACAATTACATTCGTTTTATTGATGCCCCAATAACATTAAGTCGCTCGTCAATATTTTCGTAACCTCTATCAATTTGTTCAATATTATGAATCTGACTAACGCCTTCTGCCGACATAGCTGCAATTAACAGCGATACTCCCGCTCGAATATCTGGAGAGCTCATCTCTGTGGCTCTAAGCTGAATTTTATTATCAAGACCTATAACATTGGCTCTATGAGGGTCACATAAAATAATCTGTGCTCCCATATCAATTAATTTATCGACAAAAAATAAGCGACTTTCAAACATCTTTTGATGTATCAAAACACTCCCTTTAGCCTGAGTGGCTGTAACTAATAATACACTCAATAGATCTGGAGTTAGTCCTGGCCAAGGCGAATCTGCAATGGTTAAAATAGATCCATCAATAAAAGTATCTATCTCGTAATGTTCTTGAGAAGGAATATAAATATCGTCTTTCTTTCTTTCAATTTTAATACCTAATTGTGAGAATATTCTTGGAATCATTCCCAATTCGTCGTAAGCAACATCTTTTATTGTTAATTCTGATTTGGTCATAGCTGCCAAACCAATAAAGCTACCTATTTCAATCATATCGGGTAAAATACGATGTTCGGCACCATGTAATTCTTTGACCCCATCAATCATTAATAAATTAGAGCCTATTCCAGAGATTTTAGCCCCCATTTTATTCATCAATCTACAAAGCTGCTGAATATAAGGCTCACAAGCAGCATTATAAATAGTTGTTCTACCCTCCGCCATTACTGAGGCCATAATGATATTTGCTGTTCCTGTAACCGATGCCTCGTCTAGAAGCATATAACAACCTTTCAGATTCTTTGCGTCAACCGCATAATAATTTTTTTTGTCATCGTAGGTAAAATTTGCTCCTAACTTTTGAAAACCTATAAAGTGAGTATCTAAACGTCTACGACCTATTTTATCACCACCTGGTTTAGGTAAGAAACCTTTACCAAAACGTGATAATAATGGGCCTAAAACCATAATTGACCCACGAAGGGCTGCACCAAGTTTATTATATTCTTCAGAAATCAAAAATTCAATATTGATTTTTTTAGCCTGAAAAGTATAAATCCCCTTTCCTTTACTGGTAACAAAAACGCCAAGGCCCTCAAGTAATTCGATAAGCTTATTGACATCTAAAATATTAGGAATATTTGAAATGGTAACAGGCTCCTTTGTCAACAAAACAGAACTTATTACTTGCAATGCCTCATTTTTTGCTCCTTGAGGCGTTAAACTACCTTTTAGTTTTTTGCCTCCTACTATCTCAAAAGTACTCATTTATCGACGTTTTTGTTGCTTTTTCTTTTTATAATTATTGTTGAATTTAGGAATTTTCACTTCTGCCAATTCTATATTATCAATAAAATCAAAGTTTTTTCCCGATAATCTCACAAATTCTCTTTTAATAATATCATCAGCTACTAAATCCTTATTCCAATTCATATAGAGCTTTTTCATTTGATTAAGAATTTGCTCTACATATTGATATAATTCATCTCCCTCGTAATTATCCACTTGTTCAATTAACAAATCGATATTATGTCCATAGTGTTTGGTCTTAATTATTGTTTTAGGATAAGGAACAGGTTCCGGTTTATCAAAAATCTCGTTTTGTGGTGGAATTTCTACAGGAACATCCACATCTAAATCGAATTCAGCCATAATTAACAATTGAGTCCATAAACGTTGAGCCATCTCTTCTCTATTTTTTATTTGAGGACTCAATGAGGACATTACTCGAATAACAACACTTGCCTGTTCGTTACGTTCTACTCTGTCTTCAATTGTTTTTAGATAGCTCACCATTTGGTGAATATTTCTACCGTATTCTGGAAGAATTAATTTAGGTCTTTCTGTATTATAATCCATTGAAATTTTTTTTCAAAAGTACAATTTTTTAAATCAAATAAAAAGGGCAATAATTTATGACAACAAATTAATGAAAAAACAAAAAACATTTGTAATTCCTGTTTGTCAATAATTAAAAAATTATTTAGTCTTCCAAGACTTTAAAGACCTCATCCCATTTAGGAGTCAAAATAATTTCGGTTCGTCTATTTTTTGCACGTCCTTCTTTAGTATTTGTGGTATCGATAGGTAAAAATTCGCCTCGTCCTGCTGCAATGATTCTTTTAGGTTCTAATTCTTTATTTTTTAATAATATTTTCACAATCGAGGTTGATCGTTTCACACTTAAATCCCAATTATCAGATATTCCTGTAGAACCTTTATAAGGCACATTATCGGTATGCCCTTCAATCATAACATTAATATCTGGATTTTCGACAAGTACTTCCGATAATTTACTTAATGCAGTTTGTCCTTTTGGATCGACAACCCATTTCCCCGACTTAAATAGTAATTTTTCATCTAAAGACACATATACTTTCCCATTTCTTTGTTCAATAGTTAAACCATCGCCTTCGAAACCCAAAAGGGCTTTACTAAGTTTCTCTTTAAATGCTGTAAGCGCTGAATCCTTAGCAGCAATAACTCTTTCTAATTCTAATACTTTTGCATTCTTTTCGTCTAATAAAGCTTGCTTTTGTGATAAATCATTCGATATTTTTTCCAATCTATTTTGGTCTTCACTTAATCGTAGCTGAGCCATTTTCAATGAATCTTCGCGTTTTTGCAAGTCTTCTTGTAGTAACTGAAGTTCTACTAATAATTTTCGTACTTCTGCATCTGTCATCGCATTCTTTTCTTTCATTTTAGCTAAAAGCTCATCGTTTAAAGCATCGACCTTATCGTACTGCATCACCAAACGTCTATAACTTTTTCCCATAACGGTAGAATCTCGCATCAACTGATTATTAGTACGAGTTAACTCTTTGTTTTTTTGTGACAATTCATTATTCGCCTCAGTTAATCGCTTATTCTCTTTTGTGAAATTAGCGTTTTCCTCTTCGCATTTCACCCTCCTATTCCTTTCATCTTCGACCTTTCTTGGCGATACGCAAGAACTGATAAATATTACAGACAGAATGGAAAAAATTAAAATTCTAGTTCTCATATTTTTATTATTTATTGTACGTTTTATATTAGCAATAGTATTTTGGTTAGCTCCTTAGCAAAGGTAAATGAGAAACCATCAACAATACATAAAACTATTTATTAGATATTAACAATGAGATATTGAAAACGAGAAAAACTGGATATTATTACAAATTCGCTTGATGTTCATCGACATATTCTGCAATAACTAGCCGGAGCATCTTCGAAATCTCCGATGCTTCCTTACCTTTAATCTCTTTATAAGGAATTTCGTCTAAAACAATAATTTTAACATTTGCTTTAAAATTAAGCATCCAACTACCTTTAATCATTATCTCTTTTGTTCCAGAAATAGCAATCGGTTGAATACCTACTTTTGCTTTCTGAGCAATAACAACTGCTCCCGAAGAGAAATTCCTTAATGTTCCTGTTTTTGATCGAGTTCCCTCAGGAAAGATAAAAACCGAACTTCCATTATGAAGAACAGAAACACACTGTTTAATCATCTTTACAACACTCCTTCGGTCACCTCTTTTAAGCTTAACATATTGATTTAGATACATATTCCAACCTAAAATAGGGGCTTTAAAAACCTCTGCTTTAGATACCCATTTAAAATGGGCATATAATCTAGAAATAACCATAATATCAAATTCAGATTGATGATTAGAAACAAAAACTAACGCTTTTGAATTATCTATCTTTTCTTTCCCTTCAATCTGAACCTTCCACATAGGAATAATATATAATAAGAAATCTTCCCAAAGCTGTGTCAACCAATGTACGACGTACAATCTTTTATCGAAAGGATATGTCAATATCCAAATAATAAAAACAAGAATTATTAATGGAATTCCTGTCACAACAAAAAAGCTGTAATATAAAATACTTGTAAATTGTTTCATTCTGAAATACAAAAATAGTATCAATTTACATTAAATTAGATATTTTTTAATATTAAAATTATTTTTTAGTTATAGATTAAAAGGTGAAAACGCATCGATTTCTATAAAAATCCCTTATTTAGAATCCTTTTAATTAAAAATAACAAGCTAATCTATTGTTTTACAAGTTACTAAAAGTATTAAGGATATGTTAAAAAAAACATAATATAGTTATTCAGTTTTTTCAAATCTCTTAACTTTACACTTCAATTTTCTAATAGTTAAATATTGTACTATTTAGATGACTGATAACGAAAATAAGCATATACTATTTTAACTTTCTATAAAAGAGATATTCATTATGGATAAAAAAGCAAATATCGTTGAAAAAGAAGCGGTCGTAATCCGATTTTCGGGCGACTCCGGCGATGGAATGCAATTGACGGGTAATTTATTTACCGACGAATCAGTATTGTATGGTAATGATGTGGCAACTTTCCCAGATTACCCTGCAGAAATTAGAGCTCCTCAAGGTACTGTAGGAGGTGTATCGGGTTTCCAAGTTCACTTTGGACACAAAGAAATTCACACCTCTGGTGATTATGCAGATATTTTAGTTGCTATGAATCCAGCAGCTCTAAAGGCTAATAAGCGTTGGTTAAAACCTGGAGGAACTGTAATTACAGATGTTGACACATTTACCGAAAAGAACTTTAATAAAGCGGAGTTCAAAACTGATGATCCCATCACAGAATTAGGATTAGAAGATTACAATGTAATTTTATCTCCTATCTCTACTCTAACATTAGAGTGTTTAAAAGATACGGGAATGGATAAGAAGAGCATGCTTCGAAGTAAGAATATGCTTGCTTTAGGTATTTGCTATCACTTATTCGATAAACCTTTAGAGAATACATATAAATATTTCGAGAAGAAATTTGCTAAAAAGCCAGCTGTTATAGAAGCCAATAAAATGGTTCTAAAAGCAGGTTTTGATTATGCACATAATGTGCACGCTTTACCTTCGTTTAGAGTAGAACCTGCAAAAATAGAAGCAGGTAAATACAGAAGTATTTCTGGTAATCAGGCAACAGCTTGGGGTTTATTAGCTGCCGCAGAGAAAGCAAACTTACCGATGTTCTGTGGTTCATACCCTATTACTCCTGCAACAGAGATTTTGCAATATATTGCTCAAAGACAAGATTTAGGAGCTAAGACATTCCAAGCTGAAGATGAAATTGCTGGGATTTGCTCTTCTATAGGTGCTAGTTTTGCTGGTAACTTTGCTGTTACTACTACTTCGGGTCCAGGTTTAGCTTTAAAAACTGAAGCTGCCGGGTTAGCTGTTATTTCTGAGTTACCTTTAGTTATTGTAAATGTTCAGCGTGGTGGTCCTTCGACAGGTTTACCAACTAAAACAGAACAAGCAGATTTAATGCAAGCTTTATTTGCTCGTAATGGAGAGTCTCCAATGCCTGTAATAGCTGCAAGTTCTCCTTCGGATGCATTTGATTACGCTTTCGAGGCAGGTAGAATTGCTGTTGAATATATGACTCCTGTTATTCTTTTAACAGATGGTTATATTGCAAATGGAACTGCTCCAATGAAAATAAAATCTATGGCTGATATGCCTACTATTACGCCACGAATCGCTAAAGAAGGTGAAGAATATCTTCCTTACAAACGTCCAGAAGATGGTAGCGGATCGAGAGAATGGGCTATTCCTGGAACTCCTGGGTTAGAGCATCGTTTAGGTGGATTAGAAAAGATGTCTGTTACAGGAACCGTATCATATGTTCCTGAAAATCATCAAGTAATGACTGATGAACGTCAGTATAAAGTAGATCAAGTTGTAGCTATTGTTCCTGACCAAAAGATTATTGGCGAACAAGAAGGTGATTTATTGGTTGTAGGCTGGGGTAGTACTCGTGGTCATTTATACGATACTGTCGAAGAAATGAGAACAGAAAATAAGCATGTGAGTTTTGCAAACTTCAATTATATCAATCCTCTTCCAAAAAATACTGCTGATATATTTTCTAAATTTAAGAAAATTGTAGTTGCGGAGATTAATAGTGGACAATTTGTAAACTATTTAAGAATGAATTTCCCTCAGTTTAATTTCGAACAATTTAATAAAGTTCAAGGTTTACCATTTACTGTAGAGGAATTAAAAGGGGAATTTAACAAATATTTAGCATAATAGAAATCATGGCAGATACAAATATAGACGTACAAAAATACGTAGCAAAAGATTTTAAAAGCGACCAAGAAATAAGATGGTGTCCCGGTTGTGGAGATCATGCTGTTCTAAATGCTGTTCAACGTGCAATGGCTGAAATAGGAAAACCAAAAGAAGAATATGCTGTTATTTCGGGTATTGGCTGTTCATCTCGTTTCCCTTATTATATGGAAACTTATGGTTTTCATACTATTCACGGACGCGCTGGAGCAATTGCATCGGGAGTTAAAGTGGCTAATCCTAAATTAAGCGTTTGGCAAATTACAGGCGATGGTGACGGTTTAGCAATTGGTGGTAATCACTTTATTCACGAAATTAGAAGAAATGTAAACTTAAATATTTTGTTATTTAATAACGAAATTTATGGTTTAACTAAAGGACAATATTCTCCAACTTCTAAGTTAGGTTCTAAAACTAAAACTTCTCCTTATGGAACTGTTGAACGACCTTTCAAAGTTGGTCAATTAGCAATGGGAGCTGGTTCAACTTTCTTTGCTCGTGTGTTAGATAATAATATTAAACATGCAACAAAAACTTTTGTTGAAGCAGAAAATCACAAAGGTGCTTCTTTAGTAGAAATTTTAGTCAACTGTGTCATCTATAACGATATGACTCACGGAATGATAACCGATAAAGAGCATAAAGCTGATCGCCAATTATTTTTAGAACATGGCAAGAAGATGATTTATGGTAAAGAAATGAATAAAGGTATCGTTCTTAATCATGGACATTTGAAAACAGTTACTATTGGAGAAGATGGATTTACAGAAGATGATATTATGGTGCACGATGCTCATAATCAAGATCCAATTATTCATATGATGCTTGCAAATATGCAAGTTCCTGAAATGCCCGTTGCTTTTGGTGTAATTAGAGCTGTTGAGATGGACACATATGAGCATGCATTAGAAACTAGAATTGAGGAAACTAAAGCAGCGTCTAAAATTCATTCTATGGACGACTTATTAAACTCTGGTTCTACTTGGATGGTTGAATAAGTTTATAATCTTTGATAATATAACTCCTATCTTATTTTTAAGGTGGGAGTTTTTTATTATTTCTATTCTCTAATAATCTTAAACAAGCCTCCCAACTCCAATTTAATAATACTTGAAGATTTAGACTCTGTTTGATCATCTTGGCGATATTTAACAACATAATCAACTGCATCTATGATTTCTTGGGCTATTTCGTCAAAAATAATTGGAGCTATTTTGCCAGAGATATTTGCTGAAGTCGATACAATTGGACGTTGTAATCTAGAAATAAGCCGATTACAAAAATTCTCTTTTACCATACGAATTCCCATAGAACCATCTTGCGCAACAAGGTTATTGGCGAAGTTTTTGGCTTTTGGATAAACGATAGTTAATGGTTTATCTGTTTGTGCTATTAAATCCCAAGCTATTTCAGGAACCTCCTCGACATACATTTCTATACGCAATGGAGAGTCAACAAGAGCTAACATCGATTTGTTATCTACACGTTTCTTTATCTCGAAAATACGTTTAACAGCTTTTTCATTTTCAGCATCGCAACCCAAACCCCAAATCGTATCTGTTGGATATAAAATTACTCCTCCAGAGCGTAACACTTCTAGAGCTTTGTTGATATCTTGATTCATAATTATTGATTTGAAATTAACGATTCATTAATAGAGAATAAACCTTATATAAATCTTCAGTTACTTTCTCTGTGTTAAATTTCTGTACATATTCTAATCCATTGTCAATCATTAACTGCCTTCGATTATTATCTGTAAGTAGATTAGAAATCGATTCTGCTAAAGCATCGATATTGCCAACTTCTATATAAATACTATGCAAACCTCCCGGCTCCGAAAAGCAAGAGCCTTCCGACGTAATCACTGGTGTTCCAGAATATAAAGCCTCAATAATTGGAATACCAAACCCCTCGAAAGTAGAAGGGTAGATGAATATCTTTGCCATTTGATAAAACACAGGTAGCTCCTCGTTGCTAACATCGTGCAAAATTGTGACTTGAGATTCTAAACCAAATTCAGAGATATATCTTCTTATTTTCTCTGCATAAGCCGTATTTCTTCCTATTATTATAAGTGGAATATCTATTTTATGTTGATGAATGGCTTTAACAATATTCAAAGCATTCTTTCGAGGCTCAATCGTTCCTACATTGAGTAAGAAGTCTTGTGGCAATCTATATTTTACTTTTACTCTATCAATAACATCTGGAGTGAATTTAGTTTTAAATCTATGGTTGCAAGTTTGATAAATTACTTCTATTTTCTTTTCGTCAATCTCATAGAAATCAATAATATCTGACTTAGTCTGCTCACTAATAGCAATAATTTTATCCGAATTCTGACAAGCCGATTTAAATTTCCAATCATACATCCGTCTATCAAAAGATTTATACCATTGTGGATAACGTTTAAATATTAAATCGTGAATAGTAACTAGCTTTTTCACAGGCTTTCCCACGGTAAAAGGCAATTCATTGCTCAAACCATGAAAGATATCTAAACCTATTTTATCAACCTCTTTAACAATAGAAAAAGAGCGCCAATAAGCCGATATCATCGAGTCTATTCCTGATTGAGGTTCAATTATTCTTGCATCAGAAATATTAAAAATAGATTGATTTTGCTTGGGTGTAAATAGAAAGATTTCGTCATCTTTTTTTTTCACTACTGCCCGAATAACATCACGACTATAATTTCCTAAACCGCTTCTATTATTAAATGCTCTCTTGGCATCAAATCCTATTCTCATAAGTAAAAAGCTAACTGTCCAAAATAAAAAGTTACCATTCTGTCTATCAAAAAAAAACGATTATCTTATTTAAACAGAAACATTAAATTCGCGTAAGGCATCGTTCAACGATGTTTTTAAATTTGTCGATGGTTTTCGTTTTCCAATTATCAAAGCACAAGGGACTTGGTATTCTCCTGCAGGAAACTTCTTTGGATAAGTACCCGGTATAACAACCGATCGTTCAGGTACATAACCCTTAATCTCGACAGGTTCTTTTCCTGTTACATCAATAATTTTAGTAGATGCTGTAATCACAACATTAGCTCCTAATACAGCCTCTTGTTTTATATGAACCCCTTCTACAACTATGCATCGAGAGCCAATAAAACAATTATCTTCGATAATAACTGGTGCGGCTTGTAAAGGCTCTAAAACACCTCCAATCCCAACACCACCACTTAGGTGAACATTTTTTCCAATTTGTGCGCAAGACCCGACAGTTGCCCAAGTATCTACCATGGTACCTTCGTCTACATAGGCCCCAATATTAACATAAGACGGCATCAGAATAACACCCTTAGAAATATAAGATCCATATCTTGCAACAGCATGAGGAACTACTCGAACACCTTTTTCTTTATAACTAGATTTTAAAGGAATCTTATCGTGATACTCAAAAGGTCCAACTTCGATAACTTGCATTTCTTGAATTTGGAAAAACATAACCACGGCTTTTTTTGCCCATTCATTAACCTGCCACTTATTTCCTTTAGGTTCTGCAACACGCAAATCGCCATCATCAATAAACCCAATTACTTTTTTTATTAATGTTACTACCATAGGATCTTTAAGCATTTCTCTATCGTCCCACGCTCTATCTATTATTTCACTATATTTCTTGTACATCATTTTTTCTTTTTTAACTATTATTCAATATTAATTTCGTAGAGTACAGGCCATCGTTTACCAGTAACATAAATTTTATTTGCTTTTTGATCGTATGCGATACCATTCAGTACATTATCGTGAGGGTTAGCATAAGTATCAGGGACAAAGTTCGTCAAATCTAATTTTTGTTCTACAAAACCCGTTTCTGGATTAATAATAACAATCGTATTGGTTAAATAAACATTAGCCCATATTTTTCCATTTATCCACTCTAATTCATTCAAATTATTAATTGGACCAACATTATCGTAAACTTGTAGTTTACCGATTGTAGCAAAAGATTCTGGGTCGAGAATAAATAAATTTTGAGTTCCGTCGCTCATTATTAAATTATCGCCATAATTTGTAATTCCCCAACCTTCGGTATCGTACTGAAATTCATGAATTAAATTAAAAGTTTTCAGATCGTATTCAAAAGCCCTATGTGACTGCCAAGTTAATTGATAAATCTTACCATTATGTTCAACAATACCTTCACCAAACACTTCTTTTGGCAAATTATAAGATTGAATTAATTCATTGCTTGACAAGTCAATTTTCTTTAACATAGATTCTCTATATTGACCAGTCCCCTCGTACATAAAACCGTTTATATATATTAATCCTTGAGTGTATGCTGTAACATCGTGGGGATATTTCTTTACCAATTTAGGATATTTTATTTCTGGTTTAATATCAGAAATTACTTTTACCTCAGTAGACTGAATATCTTTTGATCCATCACTATTATACGCTTTCACAACAATTATATTCAATCCAGCTTTAAAATTTTTAGTATTAATAGAATCGCCAATAAGCAAATACGGATTATCATTCACCAAGTATTGTAAAGAATCAATATTTCTATCATCCTTAAACACATTAAGTTTTAATAAAAAGCTTTTTCCTCTTGTAATCACTAGACCTAACCGTGGCTGCTCGATGTCAAATTTTACTTGATATTGAGCTAACTTTTCTGTAGTAGCAGTTACAGATTTCTCCTTTTTATTTGTCTCAGTATTTTCGGTACAAGAAACCGCCAACAGCATAAGTGCTAGACTAATAATAAAAATATTTTTCATTGTAATAATTAAAACGTGCTTATTTTGTTCCCATAATAATGAATACTGTGGTGATTCCTGCTACTAAACCGACAAGCCCCCCCACTATCGAATTTTTAGTTCGTTTACGCTTAGCTGCTTCTTTATACCCCTCTAAAAACATGAGATCCTTTGATAGATTGGGATACAATTCAATTATTTTTGTCTCCGAAGGCATGGTAACACCTACTACGGTGGAGTTTATTGCCGGAATAATAATAGAATAAAAAGGATTTAGATTTAAACTAGCTACTAAAAAAGGAGATACAGCACCCACAACAAAACCTTCTGCCAAGGCTCCACGAGCTTTATAATTTACATTCGCTAAAAAGCCACCAATCACAAAAGAATGCATTTCGTCAACCGTTAAAGTATCACCCTCTTCCTCCATTGTTGGTTTATATAAAATGTTTTTTGTGCCATCTGCTTTGTTTATGCTGAATAAAAAGAAGGTTTCGATATCCCTATGTTTCCCTTTCTTATTCTTATAATTTAAAATTTTCCCTTCTTCTACAAATTCGTAATCAGAAATTATTTCTTTATCACCATTCAAATACCAAAGGGTATCTTTTGCAAGCGATTGCTCTTGTGCAATATTTACATTAGAAAATAATAAACTTATTATTACTAACACTAAAAACCCATACTTCTTCATATCTGAATATTTTTAACTAAGTGTAAATCAATCTGTAATGTAAACTTTTGAAAATAAGTTTTATAACAGTCCAAAAATAAGATAAGTATTTGACTAATCAAAGCCATAATAAATTCAATTTTCGTAATTTTGTAGGCGAAATTTATAACATAGTTTTTAATCAAAATATATAAAGGATATGAAAGATTTCCTACGCCGCCATGTTGGCCCAAGAGCAGAAGATTTACCTCAAATGTTAGAAAAAGTTGGAGTTTCGTCTGTCGATGAATTAATAGAACAAACAGTTCCCCAATCTATTCGTTTGCCCGAGCCTTTAGACTTACCAGATGGCATTACTGAATACGAATACATGCAACACATTAAAGAAATTGCATCGAAAAATAAAGTTTACAAATCTTATATAGGTCTAGGATACTACGGAACTGTAACACCATCTGTAATTATCAGAAATATCCTTGAAAATCCTGTTTGGTATACTTCTTACACACCTTATCAAGCAGAAATTTCGCAAGGTAGATTAGAAGCTCTTTTAAATTTCCAAACAGTCGTCTCTAGCTTGACAGGAATGGAAATTGCTAACGCATCGCTTTTAGATGAGGCAACTGCTGCTGCAGAAGCTATGATTATGATGTTTAATAAAAGAGCACGTAAACTAGCCAAAGCAGGTTACAATCAATTTTTTGTTGATGAAAACACGTTTCCACAAACTATTGCCGTAATCGAAACTAAAGCAGAACCTTTAGGAATAGAAGTTATTAAAGGCTCTTACAAAGATTTTAATTTCGATGGAAAATCTTTTGGCGCATTAGTTCAATATCCAGCTTCTGATGGTAAAATTGAAGATTACAAGGCTTTTGCAGAAAAAGCACACGAAGCCAACAATATGATTGCTGTAGCTGCCGATTTAATGAGTTTAGCATTATTAACTCCCCCAGCAGAATGGGGGGCAGATATAGCCTTAGGAACCACTCAACGTTTCGGAGTGCCAATGGGCTTTGGCGGTCCTCATGCAGCCTATTTTGCAACAAGCGACAAATATAAAAGAAATATTCCTGGTAGAATTATCGGGGTATCAAAAGATGCGAAAGGAAATCCTGCTTTACGTATGGCTTTACAGACTCGCGAGCAGCATATCAAAAGAGAAAAAGCAACCTCGAATATATGTACAGCACAAGCGTTACTAGCAACTATGGCTGGTATGTATGCTGTTTATCATGGTGCAGATGGAATAAAAGATATCGCAACAGAAATACATCAAAATGCAGGTTACCTAAACGACGAATTAATTAAATTAGGCTACCAACAAGAGAACGAAAGTTATTTTGATACTTTAAAGATAATCTTACCCGAAGGTGTTTCTACAGAAACTATTAAAAAATTGTCCGAAGAGCGTAAAATGAACTTTTTATTTATCGATAACAAAACAATCGGGCTTTCTGTAGGCGAAGACAATACCATTAAAGATATTAATTTAATACTTGAAGTATTTGCTTTAGCCAACCAAAAAGAAGTAGATGTACATACCGAAATCGTTAACGAAATCTATTTTGACAGAAAATTCTTACGAACATCTGAATACTTAAAATTAGATGTATTTAACGAATATCATTCAGAAACCGAAATGATGCGTTACATCAAAAAACTAGAACGTAAAGATATTTCTCTAACCCACTCTATGATTTCTTTAGGTTCTTGTACCATGAAACTAAATGCTGCAACAGAAATGTTTGCAATCACATGGCCAGAGTTTAATGCTATTCATCCATTTGTACCCGTAGATCAAGTCTCTGGTTACACTCAATTAATCGACGAATTGGGCGATTATTTATTAAAAGTAACAGGATTTACAGGAATTTCTTTCCAACCCAATTCTGGAGCATCTGGCGAGTACGCTGGTTTAATGACTATAAGAGAATATCATAAATCTCGTGGAGATAATCAAAGAAACATTGTGCTTATCCCTTCATCGGCTCACGGAACAAATCCTGCATCGGCAGTTATGGCTGGACAAAATGTAATTATTGTAGAGTGTGACCAGAATGGGAATATCGATATTACAGACCTAAAAGCAAAAGCCGAATTACACAAAGATAATTTAGCGGCTTATATGGTTACTTACCCATCTACACACGGCGTATTCGAAGAGGCTATTATTGATATGATCGAAATCATCCACGCCAACGGAGGTTTGGTTTATATGGATGGAGCCAATATGAATGCACAAGTAGGTTTAACTAATCCTGGTAGAATTGGTGCTGATGTTTGTCACTTGAACTTACACAAAACCTTTGCTATCCCTCACGGAGGTGGAGGTCCTGGAGTTGGACCAATTGCCTGTAACGATAAGCTAAAAGAATTCTTACCATCGAATCCAATTATTAAAACAGGTGGGGAAAATGCTTTAGCAGCTGTTGCATCTGCTCCTTATGGTTCAGCTTCGGTATTACCAATTTCTCATGCTTATGTAATGATGCTCGGCGGCAATGGCTTAACCAACGTTACCAAAATGGCTATTTTTAATGCTAATTATTTAGCATCTGAATTAAGTTCTTACTACGATATTCTATACACAGGAACTCAAAACAGAGTAGCTCACGAAATGATTCTAGAAGCAAGAAACTTCAATAAAGAAGCTCATATTTCTGAAACAGATATTTCTAAACGTTTAATGGACTTTGGTTTCCACGCTCCAACATTATCATTCCCTGTTCATGGAACATTAATGGTAGAGCCAACAGAATCGGAATCTTTAGCAGAACTTGATAAATTTGTGGATACCATGAAATTGATTCATGCAGAAATAATGGAAGTTAAAGATGGAAAAGCTGATGCTGAAGATAATGTATTGAAAAATGCACCTCACACACAAGAAGAGGTAATTGCTAACGAATGGAACCATTCTTACGACAGAGAAAAAGCAGCATTCCCAATGGCTTGGGTAAGAGAAAATAAACTTTTCCCTACTGTAGCACGTATCGACGATGCTTTTGGCGATAGAAACTTGCAATGTTCCTGCGCTCCTATCGACGAATATCGTAAAGAGCAAATGAATGTAAATAAAATCGATTTATAAACGCAATTTTTAAGATTCTTACATCAATTAGAAATACGATAATTGTTTGCAATCATTATTCTAGAGGCTTAGTCTACGAGGTTTGGTAAGAACTTAATTTATTAACTTGATGTAAATATCAAGAAATTAGATAACCCAAATAGGATTATTACACAAAAAAATCACTATCAAATTTGATAGTGATTTTTTTATTTCTACAAATTAATTAACTTTATAAAAACTTCATTAGCATCCGAAAG
>JAMOQL010000093.1 GCA_027064025.1 Bacteroidales bacterium | reverse complement strand
AATTAAATAACGAATTAGCTCTACTATATAAATCTCGGTCGACATAACGATAACGCCCTCCTATCGAAATTAACAAATTCTCTGTAGCGTTAATATTAATTTTACCTGTTGTATTAATATTAAGAGATGAGTTATTAGGTTTTGCTTTAACATTTTGAAATTTATCAGCATTAAAATAATCTGAAGTATTAGTTATGACTGCATTATTTTGTGATTGTTCCAATACATAAGGTGTTTCTAATAAAGATTCCCTAATTCCATCGTTAGCAACCCATACTCCATTAATATCTGGACTAGCATCCTCTCTATAAGTAATATCACCAGTGACTAAAAATCCAACAATTGGCTTTTTATTAATTTTAGTTGAATCGTAAGGATCAACTGTTTTTTTAGAATATAAAGGACCCGTTACTGTTAATCCTCCTAAAGAATAACCATAACCATCTAACAATTCTGAGGTAACCAATTCTACACCACCATGAAAATCTTTCGAAGCCCCTTTAGTTGTAATATTCACGATACCTCCAGTTGCATCTCCATATTTAGCACCTAATCCACCAGTAATTACATTTACCTGTTCAATTGCACTCTTAGGAAGCGTACTTCCCATAACTTTCACACCATCTACATAATAAACAGTACCTTCGGAACGAGCACCACGCACATTCAACCCCCCATTACCATCGGAGTTAACCCCTCCAACAGTTGCCGCAACAGCTGTTGCGGATCGTCCTGGCATTTTATCTATATCTTCTTGCGAAATAGTACCTCCAGACTCTACCTGATCTTTACTAATTAAAGGCACTTTATATTCCTTAACCACAACTTCTGCTAATTTACTTACAGAAGAAGGGAGCTTAAAATCTTGAAAAGTAATTTTCGAATTATTAATTTGTACATTATTTAGAGCAATCGTTTTGTACCCCATATACGAGGCGTTAACAGTAAATTTACCAACAGGGACAGGTTTAATTGTATATTTCCCATCGAAATCAGTCATTCCTCCAGTTATCACTTTCCCTGCTTGTAAGATAGACACATTAGCAAACGGGATAGGTTCTCCGGTATCTCCATCTAAAACCTTACCTTTAATAGTACCTGATTGAGCAAAAAGCCCATTTACTGCAACAACAGCAAAAATCATTAATAGTAATTTCCGTATCATAGTCAATTGTTTACGATAATATAAATAAGTGTTATGTTAACATCTCTTAACAATTCGTAAAGATAATCAAACATTCATCAATTTACCAAACATTTTCACGCCAATAATGGTATATTTTTTTTGTTTAATGCTTTAAGTAAAAAATTAACTTATAAATTTATCAATATCAAAGATATAGGATTTAATAAGATGTTTTATAACAAATTTCCGAATGGTTTAGTTTTATTTCCGAGTGAACAGATTAGCTTATTAAGTGGCTATTTTGAGGACTTTTTATGAGATTTACTTTTCGAAAAAAAACGTTGAAACTTATTTTTTGTCGGCTTATTTTCACGTCTTCTTGTTGCCTGTTTTTCATATTTACGCATCCTCACATAAACCTTTTGATCCTTTCCTGTTTCATTATTATTATTGGCTTTCTTTTGATAAATCTTATTGTTTTTTTGTTCATTCTTTAAGACTTTTGTCTTATGTTTATCATCGTTTTTAATCTGCTTGGCTGCAGCCTTTGTTGCATCCTTTTTAAATAAATGCCGAAAACTAATATGAAACCTAGTTTTTTTTGCTCTAGACTCTTTATCTATTGAATACTTTTGAGCATATAAATTAGGACTCCAAATAAAAAACGCAAGTAATAGAAAGCTAAATAGATAATATTTCATTAATTTTGGTGTTATAATTGTAATGTATAAATTCGCTTTGAAAAGTCTTGTTTCAAATTTAAGTATTTTTTTATTGATTTTCTTTGTTTCGGCATGCGAAGATGTTAAAAATGACATTCCAGATATTCCCGTTAACTTTACAATTTATTTAGACGACCCAATTTATAGAGAACTAAGAACTGTCGGAAATTCAATTACAGTACTTGGCGGTCATGCTGGTATTGTGGTTTATAGATTTACTCAGGATGAGTTTATTGCATACGACCGCTTATGTCCTGTCGAGCAAAAAGAAGATTGCAGAATTCAAGCTACTGATGACGACTTATTTTATACTTGTAATTGCTGTAAAACTCCATATTTAATGATTGATGGTACTGGTCAATCTCGAAACGACACAACATTTCCTGGTACAGGGAAATTTCTAAAAGCTTATCGGACCTATTACAATGGTAATAATGAGGTTCGCATTACCAATTAATCTATTTACTCAAAATCATCGTACAAAAGATATTTTTTACGCATAATTTTATACTTATTTAAATCTTTTTGCCAAGACTTCCTAATAACATCTTCATGTTCTAAAAATTGAATTTGTAATTTCAGTTCTTTATTTCCCGCCAATTTATTAAATGAACTTTTAAAGAAATCTTCTTTTGGGACGTTCGCATAAGCCTTTAGAATACAGGCTAAACCAATTCCTCTTTTAGCAACAATATAATCGATACCATTATCGTTGACATCGTATCCTTTACATATTTCCCCTTCCCACTTCGGATGCCTTGCTCCAGGCATACTTTTAGGAGTAAATTCAATATAACCATCTTCTAAATCAGGATGTCCCACATATTGAAAAGGCTTATCTGTTCCTCGACCAACACTCAGCGATGTACCTTCTAATAATCCTACAGTAGGATAAAATAATACGGCCGTCATATTAGGTAAATTAGGAGACGGTTTTATGGGTAATTTATAAATCTTTTTGTGTGTATAATCCTCACAAAGCACATATTTCAAATCGCACTTTACACCATCTTTCAACCACGCCTCACCATTTATCATAGTGGCCAATTCGGCAACTGTTAATCCATGTACAATAGGAATAGGATCCATTCCTATAAATG
>JAMOQL010000092.1 GCA_027064025.1 Bacteroidales bacterium | reverse complement strand
CACTAATTACACAACACTCTATTCGTTATATAATTGGAACAAAACTATTCTTAAAATACAATTCAATTACATCATACAATAATACCATTCCTAAAAGCAAATTTTACAAGGCCTACGGTATTTCTAGACATAGTCTTTTTCAATAAATTTCGACGATGAGTATCTACTGTTCGAGGACTTACAAACAATTTCTCCGCAATTTCAAAATTAGTCAGTTCTTTTAATATCAATTTTAATATTTCTATTTCTCTTTTGGTCAAAGAAATAATAAAACCTTCCTGTTTATTTTGTAATACATCGCTTGTAACATCAATTTTATATTGATTATTTAGAACCTTTGAGTTATTATTAGCTTTATCTATATACATTATATTTCCTTAATTTTAGAGCTTAGTTATATTTACGCTTTAAAATAAAAAAGGTTATTCTAATTTAATATTACTTTTATTATCATCCGTTTCCATATAAACTAATTATTAAATAAATTCCCAAGAATTTTTTTATGAGTTGGAATTTAATTAATTTTATAGCTTTAAATTTTACATCTATGGAATTAAAGAAATCACCACAAGCCGACCTTGACAGAAATAAAGGTTTATTTACACTTATAGGTCTAGTTGTTGTTTTAGGAATTTTATTAATCGCTTTTGAATATCGTGCATCGGAAGATAATATTGCTACATTAGGAGAACTAGGTGATGCCAATCTTGAAGAAGAAATAATACCAATTACTCGACAAGAAGAAGTTAAGCCACCACCACCACCTAAGACAAAAGTTATTGAAGTTCTTGATATTGTAGAAGACGATGTTGAGATAGAAGACGAATTAGAAATGGACGATTCTGAAGCTGATGAGGAAACCGTTGTCGAAGCCGTTGAGGTTGAAGAAGAAGAATCTGATGAAGTATTTCAATTTGCCGTAATTGAAGACAAACCAGAATTCCCAGGAGGAATGGCTAAGTTAATGCAATATCTAGGTAAAAATACGAAATTTCCACAAATAGCAAAAGAAAACGGAATTCAAGGAAGGGTTTTCATTCAATTTGTAATTAACAAAAAAGGGAAAGTAACTAATGTTGAAGTTGTTAGAGGTGTAGATCCGTACCTAGACAAAGAAGCTTTACGAGTAGTAAAAGCAATGCCTTCTTGGAAACCAGGTAAACAAAGAGGAAAGCCCGTAAAAGTTTCTTATATTGTTCCTATCAATTTTAAATTATTCTAAAAAATTAATCTTTCTATAATATAAAGAGCTTACAATATGTAAGCTCTTTTTTTATCACTAATATCACCCATGAACCAAAAAGAATTATCAAAGAAAAAAAAGGTCATTAATTTAGAAAAAAAATTAATGACTAAAATCAATAAAACAATTCAAAAATATAAATTATTAGAAGATGGGGATAAAGTTTTAGTAGGTTTATCAGGGGGCAAAGATTCACTAGTTCTACTTAAAAGTTTAGCATGGAAAAAGAAACATTCCCAAATTAATTTTACAGTAACAGCGATTTACATCGACATTCTCAACATACCATACAATGCTAATATTCAGTACTTAAGCACATTCTGCAATGAAAATGAAATAGAATTTATACATGAAAAAGTTTTAGACGATGTTGATTTAAAAAGCTCTAGCAAGAACCCTTGCTTTCTATGTTCCTGGGATAGACGTAAACATCTTTTTTCCATCGCCAAAAAGGGATCATATCAAAAACTAGCATTAGGACATCATTTAGACGATGCTGTCGAAACTTTATTAATGAATATGATGTATCAAGCCAATATTTCGGCCCTACCTCCTACTCTTAGTATGTTTAATGGGAATCTCACTATTATTCGTCCATTAATTGAAACTAAAGAAAGCCTAATTATTGATTACGCTGCAAGCCAAAACTTTTTACCTATGATAAAAACTTGTCCATTCGAAAAAAAATCTAGCAGAGAGTTTGTCAGAGGATTATTAAAACAAATGGATGAAAATTATGATAGATCAAAGAATAATATATACATATCAATGACTCATATAGAAAAAGAGTATTTACCTTAACAAAAAATACTCATAAAACACTATTTATCTATACATTAGAATCATCTATTTCAACAAACAAACTAATTCTACTAATCTATTTTATATTTGTTTGGATTTATGATTAATAAAATTTAATTTTAATTCACTTTTAAAAGTCAATTTGATTTTATCTTTAGTTAAAAAAAATATTTATGTTAATAGCAGTTGCAGGGAATATCGGGTCAGGTAAAACAACACTTACTAAACTATTATCGAATTATTATAAATGGGATCCTCAATTCGAAGATGCCGACAAAAACCCATATATCAACGATTTTTATGAAGATATGCAACGTTGGTCTTTCAGCCTCCAAGTTTCTTTTTTGAGCGAAAGATTCAAGAAGATGATAGAAATTAGAAAGATGGGGAAAACCGTAATTCTAGATAGAACCATATACGAAGATGCATATATTTTTGCCCCAAACCTACATGCAATGGGTTTAATGTCTTCTAGAGATTTCGAAAATTACTCCAATCTTTTCGAGATGACAAGCTCTTTAATTCAAGCACCAGACTTGCTAATATATCTCAGAGCTACTGTTCCTACTCTAGTTAATCAGATTCAAAACAGAGGCAGAAAGTACGAAGATTCCATTCGTCTCGATTACTTAAAAAGATTAAATGAACGATATGAAGCTTGGATTGCAAACTACAGTCTTGGAAATTTATTAATTATTGATGTAGACAAAACCAATTTCATAGAAAATAAAGAAGATTTGAGTAGCGTCATTAGTAAAATCGATGCTGAAATAAATGGTCTATTTAAATAAATGGTAGTATCCCATAAACTGTGTAAAGTGAAAGTCTAATGGTTCCAAGTTACCGTTAGACTTTTTATATTTATATAACCAAACACAGAACAATGGACAAAGAAGAATTATTAGACA
>JAMOQL010000091.1 GCA_027064025.1 Bacteroidales bacterium | reverse complement strand
CAAGCTATTTTAGATAAAATTTTATTTAGAATTAAAGCTGTTCAAGAAGCCAATAACAAGAAATATATTCTATTAAATGCACCAAACGATAAAATTGAACAAATCAGTAAAATTCTACCAGTTCTAAAAAGTCCAACAATTTTACCTTTAGCCGAAGAAGGCTGGTGCTCCATCCACTCTGTAATCGAAAAAGGTAAATTTTGGGAAGTAATAGATGAGCTTAAAGAAGCCGGTGCAGAAGGGATATTAGTAATTCCAATAGAAAAAATGGTTGTGTAAAACGAATATTCCTGTTCGAAAAAAATATAAAAAAGATGAATACTGTATATAAAATAGAAATTTCAGATAGTAATAATATTTTTAAACGCCCAACTAAAAACTTAGACGATTTAGAACCTATTGTAAACAGAGTTTTTAAAGACGTAAAAGAGAATGGAGACGATGCGTTAAAAACATATACTAAAGAATTTGACAAAGTGGAGTTGACGAGTTTTATTGTTTCCGAAAAAGAAATATCTGAGGCAGAAGAACTAGTTTCTACCGAATTAAAACAAGCTATTAAATTAGCAAAAAGCAATATCGAAAAATTTCACCTTTCGCAAAAAATAGAAAAACAAATAATAAAAACTCAAGTTGGAGTTGAATGCTGGCAAGAAAGCAGAGGAATTGAAAAAGTAGGAATTTATATACCAGGCGGAACAGCTCCACTTCTGTCAACAGTCCTAATGTTAGGCGTTCCTGCAAAGATTGCTAATTGCAAAGAAATAATTCTATGCTCGCCTCCAGATACAAACGGAAATATTAATCCCGCAATTCTTTATACAGCAAAACTAATTGGAATTAAACAAGTTTTTAAAGTTGGTGGAATACAGGCTATTGCAGCATTAACATACGGAACAGAAACAATTCCCAATGTATATAAGATTTTTGGACCTGGCAATCAATATGTAACTGTTGCTAAGCAAATTGCACAAAATAAAGGTATTGCAATCGATATGCCTGCAGGACCATCGGAGGTATTAGTCATTGCAGACGAAAGCTCAAATCCGAAATTTGTGGCTTCCGATTTACTTTCGCAAGCCGAACACGGGACTGACAGCCAAGTGGTTTGTATTGTAAATAATAAAAATTTATTTGCTGAAATTGAGGACGAGTTGAATAAGCAGTTAGAGCAACTTCCAAGAAAAGAAATAGCATTAAAAACATTACAAAATTCAAAGTTTGTTTGTATTGCTGATAAACAAAAAAACATTAATGTGGTAAACAAATACGCCCCCGAGCACTTAATATTGGCAACAAAAGACAATGATTTTTATATTGAAAATATTGTAAATGCAGGTTCTGTATTTATTGGGAATTACACACCAGAAAGTGCTGGTGATTATGCATCAGGCACAAATCATACTTTGCCAACCGATGGTTTTGCAAAAGCTTATAGTGGTGTGAATTTAGATAGTTTTATCAAAAAAATCACTTTTCAGAAAATCACTAAAGAAGGTTTGCTAAATATCGGGAATGCAATAGAAATAATGGCAGATGCTGAACAATTGCAAGCTCACAAGAATGCTGTTACAGTTCGACTTCAAGAAATTAATAAATGATTTCGTCATTGCGAGGAGGAACGACGTGGCAATCTATTTAATTTATTGAGATTGCTTCACCATGTTCGCAATGACGTTGAATATAAAACCTTATCACGATAAAAGAATGAACTTTAAACTAAATAATATTATAAGAGCAAATATAAAGCAACTTACAGCTTATAGTTCTGCTCGTGAAGATTTTACAGAGAATGCCGAGGTTTTTCTAGACGCTAACGAAAATCCGTATAACAACGGAATAAATCGTTATCCAGATCCATTCCAAAAAGACTTAAAGCAACAAATATTTGAAATTAAAAAAGTTAAACCCAGCCAATTATTTTTAGGTAATGGTAGCGACGAGGTTTTAGATATTGCAATACGTGTTTTTTGCGAACCCAAGCAAGATAATATTATTATTTGTCCTCCAACTTATGGTATGTATAAGGTTTTGGCAGATATTAATAATATTGAAACAAAAGAGGTTCTATTAAATACCGATTTCTCGTTAAATACCGATGCAATTATTAATTCTACCGACAAAAACACAAAAATTATAATTCTGTGTTCGCCAAACAATCCAACAGGCAACAGTATTCCGAGTTCGGAGGTAGAGCTCTTGCTAAACAAATTAAACTGTATAATCTTAGTTGACGAAGCCTATGTCGATTTCTCCGACAAAGAGAGTGCAGTAAAATTAATTGATAAATACCCTAATTTGATAGTTAGCCAAACACTATCAAAAGCATACGGAATGGCGGGTATTAGAGTAGGAATTGCTCTTGCACAAAAACAAATTTTAGATGTCTTTAACAAGGTAAAACCTCCTTATAATATTAATGTTCTTTCGCAAGAAAAGGCGTTAAATACATTATTACAGGAAGGACTTTATCAAGAGAAACTTGCAAGAATATTTCAGCAAAAAACACTCTTAATTAACGCTTTAAAAGAAAACAAATTCGTAGAAAAGGTTTATCAATCCGATGCTAACTTTTTATTAATTCGATTTAACAATGCTAAGAAAGTTTATAATTTCTTGGCAAAAGAAGGTGTAGTCGTTCGTGACCGTTCAACTCAACCTCTTTGCGATAATTGTTTACGAATAACAATAGGAACTGAGCGAGAAACCAAAATATTGATTGAGAAATTATATCAAATGTAATAACCACGTCATTGCGATGAGGAACGAAGAAGCAATCTGCTGAATACGAACAGATTACTTCACTACGTTCGTAAAGATGTAAAAAATTTAAAATGAAAGAAGTGAAAAACAGGGCTGAGGAGCCTCTCCCCAAGAAAGTATTATTTATAGATAGAGATGGAACTTTAGCAATTGAGCCGCCTATTGATTACCAGTTAGATAGTTTAGAAA
>JAMOQL010000090.1 GCA_027064025.1 Bacteroidales bacterium | reverse complement strand
TTCTATGGTAATTTTAAGCGTCCTTTTATTGAGATAAACAGAAAAGTAATTGTGCCTACCGAACAAGAGTTAGAAGAAAATGTGCGTTCTCGTTCTGCAAAATTAAGAATTGCTGAAAGGGTTGAGGATTAAGGTTTTAAGATTAGTCTGGATTTGTTAATATGAGAATTTTTAAAAAATCGAATGTTGAATTTTCGCAAGAAAAAGAACCAAATGTAACAGGTAAAATCTTTACTTCTGTTAAAGATTATATTGATGGGCAGAAGTTTAATAGAGATTATTTGATAGATCAATTACCTTTTTTATTATTTCTTTCGTTTTTGGCAATTATTTATATTTCTAATCAATTTCATGCAGAAAAATTGGTGAATGAGGTTAATAAATTAAAAAAAGAAAGAGTAGAGAAAAGAGCAGAGTATATTTCTGCGGCATCTGATTTAATGAAGATTACCAGGCAATCAGAAGTAATAGAATTACTGAAAGAAGATGGGCTAGCTTTAAAGCCTTTAACATCACCACCAAAGAAAATAATAATAGACCAAGAATAGTTGATACGTAGTGGCAAAAGAAAAAGGAAATATAAAGTCGGATATTTTATGGAGAGTAGGAGTTGTGTTTTTGTTATTCCTTCTTTTTGGCTTTGCTGTCCTTTTTAAAATTGTCTATTTAGATGTTATTAAATCAGAAGAGCTTCTCAAAAAATCAATAAAATTTTCTTATAAAGATGTAATTATTACTCCAAATAGGGGTGATATTAAAAGTAGTGATGGAAGTTTATTGGCTACCACATTGCCGAAATATGAAATCCGTATGGATTTAAAAACAGAGTCTATAACACAAGATGTTTTTGATAAAGGGATTGATTCTTTAGCTATTCAATTATCGCAATTGTTTGGCGATAAAAGTATTTCGGATTATAAACGAGATTTAAAAACTGCTAGAAAAAGAGGAAACAGATATTTCCTTTTAAAAAGAGACATTACTTTTCCTCAACTTAAACAGGTAAAACAGTTTTCTATTTTAAGAAGAGGGAAGTATAAAGGTGGATTAATTGTTATTGAAAAATTTAAAAGAGAAAAACCTTTTGACTTTTTGGCTTCTAGAACGATTGGCTTTTTGATAGAAAAAAATGATAAAGATAAATATGGTTTTGTGGGGCTGGAGAGGGCTTTTGATTCTGATTTGAAAGGAGAAAAAGGAATTGCTGTTATTCGCAAAATATCGAATAATAGAGTGATGCCTGTCGATGAACAGGTTGCGCCAGTAGATGGGGCAGATGTGATTACGACTATCGATATTCAATTTCAAGATATTGTTGAAAATGAATTGCTTCATGCTCTAGAAAAACATGATGCCGATTATGGAACTGTTGTGTTAATGGAGGTTAAAACAGGGAAAATAAAAGCGATTGCAAACCTCGAAAAAAGTATAAAAGGGAATTATGTTGAAAGTTACAATCATGCAATTGGAACCTCGATAGAACCAGGTTCAACTTTTAAATTAGCATCTCTAATAGTGGCTCTCGAAGATGGTGTTGTAAAATTAACTGATACCATAGATGTAGAAGGAGGGAAAAAGAAATATTATGATCGTTGGATGAAAGACGATCATAAAGGAGATAATAAAATTACTGTTAAAGAGGCGTTTGAGCATTCCTCAAATGTTGGAATATCAAAAGTAATAGTTAATAATTACGAGAAAGATCCACGTCGATTTATTGAGCGTTTATATAACATGAATCTTAATCAAAAATTAGGACTCAAAATTAAAGGCGAAGGCACACCACTTATTAAATATCCTGATGATGAATCTTGGTCAGGCGTTTCGTTGCCATGGATGTCGACAGGTTACGGCTTACAATTAACGCCTTTACAAATATTGACTTTTTATAATGCTGTAGCAAATAATGGGAAAATGGTTAAACCTTATTTTGTTACTGAGGTTCAGAAACATGGAAAAACGATTTCTAAATTTTCTACTGAAGTTATCAATCCATCTATTTGTTCTAAATCTACGATTACAAAAGCTAAAGAAATATTGCGTGGAGTGGTAAAAAATGGAACCGCAAGAAATATTAATTCAAAAGATTTAGCGATCTCTGGAAAAACAGGTACAGCTCAAATTGCTAATAATAATGAGGGTTATAAGTCAAAAAAAGGAAAAACGTATAGTGCATCTTTTGTAGGTTTCTATCCATCGGATAAACCCAAATATTCTTGTATAGTAGTGGTGAATAATCCTAAAAGAGGAGGCTTTTATGGGAGTGGTGTAGCAGCACCAATTTTTAAGCATATTGCAAATAAAGTTTATGCTATGAGCATTGATATTATTAATCCTATTAATGATGAATTAAATAAATCGCAAGTTCCTTATCAAATGGCAGGATATAAATCCGATATTCTCGAGCTTGTAAATAGAACAGGATTATACTATAAGGAAAGTATAGAAAATTCGAATTGGTTAATGGCTTCAGCCGACGATTCTACTTTATATATTAAAGATAAATATATTGCAACAAATAGGATCCCTGATGTTAGAGGTTTAGGTTTACGCGATGCTATTTTTATTTTAGAAAATGCGGGGCTATTGGTGAAGGTATACGGAACAGGCAAGGTTAAAAAGCAATCTTTGCCAGTAGGACAAGGTTTTAGTAAAGGAGAGAGAATTGTAATAGAATTGAGTTAATAATAGCGATATAAATACAGATGTTTGTGAATAAAATACATATATCAGAAATAATCTCAGAAATTGATAATTTAGCAGTTTTGGGAAATGAAAATGTTGAAATTTCAGATTTGGTTTTCGATAGTAGAAAGGTCAATTCAGGAAGTTTGTTTTTTGCAGTAAAAGGTACGCAAAGCGATGGACATCAGTATATCGACGCTTGTATAGAAAGTGGAGCTGTTGCAATAGTTTGTCAAGAATTACCACAAACAATTAATGATGATATATGCTATATTAAGGTTGTTGATACGTCGAAGGCATTAGGGAAG
>JAMOQL010000089.1 GCA_027064025.1 Bacteroidales bacterium | reverse complement strand
GGTTTTACTATTTCTTCAGCTCTACCATTAATAAAACCACATTCTCCATCTTTCTTAACCATAGCCCATGATTTTTGATAATCACCAAAATGAAAAATTTTATCGTATGAGGGCTTCAGAATTTCTTCTCCATTATCATTAATAAATCCCACTAAATTATCTTTCCTCACCAAAGCCCAATCATCTCTAAATTCTGAAAACGAACTAATTTTCTCGTAAATTGTCTTTACGACTTCCTTGCCCTTATTATTGATAAACCCATATTCACCATCTTTCTTAACCAAGGCCCAACCCTCTCTATATTCATCGAAATAATTTATCTTTTGGTAACTCGGTTTAACAATTTCTTGACCTAATGTATCAATAAAACCTTCTAAACCTTTCTTAATAACTTTTGCCCACGTTTTATCAAAATTTTTGAACATATAAATTCTATCGTATTGCAATTTCACAACTTCATGACCTTCCTCATCCACAAAACCATATTTCTTATTTTTCAATACCTTTGCCCACTTATTATTATTGTAAGACAAACTAGAAATATCGTTGTAAACAGTTGTATTCTTAGAGTCTAGCAAATAGACACGAGACCTCCTTATCCCAAGAATGCCAGTCATATAAACTCTCGATAAAGGCTTTGCTCTTCCATGCGATTTCCATTCTTTAAAATGGGATGTTGACACCTCTTTTCTTGACTTTTTCTTTTTCTCATCTATTAATAATACATCGTCATGATTTGGTGGCAAATCGATATGCTCGTCGGGGAAAGTTACAATATGTTCCTTATCCTCTTTAAGCAAAGTAGCTGATATCAATTGCTCAGGCTTTGGCATTTCATCGCTATTATTCGAATCTTCATATTGATACAACTCCCTTCCATTATTTCTTGGCGCACACTCTTGGTTAAAAGCCCGATTATTTGTTTTTGATACAATTATAGGTTCTTGAGTTGGCTCAATATTTTTTATATTATCAGCGTCTTGCACATCGTTATTCTCAATTAATTCTTCACTATCTAATATTTCATTTTTTTGTTCGCTAATCAAATCTGAATTTGATGACAATACAAACAACCAAGCCACTACACTCATAATTGTTGCACTAGAAATAATAATATATTTAAGTTTGATAATAGTCTTCCCTACTACCGATGTAGTCGGTAAAGATCCTCCACCGGCAAAAGATTTTTCTATAATAGAATTAACATCTGTCAAAGAAATATCAACCTTTTCTTGCTTAACAGACTTAAAATAGCCATCTAATATGTCATTTTCGTTTGTCATTTTATAAAAATAAGGTTAATAAAACATTTGCATTTCTCGTTAACGGCTCAGTTCTCAGCTTTGGCTCTACTAAAATTTCTGATAATCTTTCTCTTCCTCTTTTTAATCTTTGCTTTACAGCCGATTCTCCACTATTCTGGATTACTGCGATTTCTTTTATGGAGTAACCCGTAATTTCAAATAAAATAATGGCTTCTTTTTGGTTCTCTGGCAATTGAGACAAAGCCTTATACAATATTTCTATTTCAAATCTTTCTTCGGCATAATTTTGTGCAAGTTGGTCTTCATCTATTTTGTAGATTTCATATTTATTTATTGTTGTTCTTTTTCTAAGTTCGTTTTTAATAATATTCTTTGCTATTCCGTAAAAATACGCAGGAAATGCAGTTTTATTTTTCAATTTATCAAAACCGTCAAATGCTCTTGTAATCGTTTCGCTATGTAAGTCTTCATAATCTATTATACCATAAGATTTTGCCTTACAATATTTCACAAACCCAACATGAATTCTCTCATATCGATGCATAAAATCCTGCTGTTTTTGTTTTAGATTCACTTATTTAGTGGTTTTGTATATATAGTAACTTGAAATATAAAAAAGTTACATTGAGTTTATTTTTTCTCAAAAATATAATTTATTTTATCATCAAACTATAATAATTTACAAATATTGTATACTTTGAAGCATACAATAAGAAAGCCTTTCAAGAAAGCATCCTTTATAGCAAATACCAACCCGAACGGTTATCTAATTCTATTTATTGATCGTTTAAAAATATATTTGATATTCCAGTAGAATTAAAATTAATATCATAGAACCAAAGCCTGAAAAATATGATAAGAAATAATTTTATTTACACAGAAGAAAATTATTACGACTTGAGCTTAGTCACATTTACAGCTACTACCTTATACTCTGGGGTCATACTTTCTACATCCTCGACACTCGATGTAATATAATTAATCCCAACTTCAGGAAAATGAAAAGTAGTGAATAAAACACCTTCTTTTATTCTATCAGAAAGTTCAATACTTATATTAATACTTCCCCTCTCTGAGGCTAAGTTAACTCTATCACCCGTTTTTAGTTTTTTATGTTTTGCATCCACAGGATTAATTAATAGAATATCTTTCTTTACCAATTCTTTATTTGGTGTTCGGCGAGTCATTGTTCCACAATTATAGTGTTGCAATATTCGACCTGTGGTAAGAATAAAAGGATAATTCTTTGCATTAGTTTCTAACTCTGGACTATCGGTAAAATTAAAAAAATGAATTTGCCCCCTACCCAATTTAAATTCTTTCTTATGAAGAATTTTCGTATCCGTACCATTCTCTAAAACAGGCCACTGCAAACCATATTTCCCCAAACGTTCCCAAGTAATTCCTTTAAAGAAAGGAACAACACCTGCTATCTCATCTAAAACTTTAGGTGCAGAATATTGAGGTTGATTATAACCCATTGCATTCATTACTTCTGCAACAATTTGTCCATCAGGCTTGGTATTTCCGATAGGCTCTACAACCTTGTTAACCCGCTGTACCCTCCGTTCACCATTAGTAAAAGTACCTTCTTTTTCTAAAAATGACGATGCCGGTAATACAACATCGGCTTGTGCAGCTGTTTCTGTCATAAAAAGTTCTTGCACTACTAAAAAATCTAATTTTCCTAAAGCCTTTTCCACCTGGCAAGTATTTGGATCGGTCTGTAAAACATCCTCGCCCATA
>JAMOQL010000088.1 GCA_027064025.1 Bacteroidales bacterium | reverse complement strand
CACAAAATTTTTATTCAAAATATTACTTTTTTAGTATTACAAATTATCTAACAAGTTTTTTATATTTAATTCTTTTAGGTTGAACATCACCCAATCGTTTCTTCCTATTAGCTTCATAGTCAGAAAATCCACCTTCAAAATAGTAAACTTGACTATCGCCTTCGAAGGCTAGAATATGAGTACAGATTCTATCTAAAAACCATCTGTCGTGAGAAATAACAACTGCGCAACCAGCAAAACTTTCGAGCCCGTCTTCTAAAGCTCTAAGGGTGTTGATATCTAAATCGTTGGTAGGTTCATCGAGTAATAATACATTGCCTTCTTCTTTCAATGTCATTGCTAAGTGTAAACGATTTCGTTCTCCACCAGAGAGTTCTTTTACTCGTTTGTTTTGTTCAGACCCTCCAAAATTGAAACGAGATAGATAGGCTCTTGAATTTACCATTTTCTCACCCATCATGATTTGTTCCTGTCCGTTGGCAAAGTTTTCCCAAATTGTCTTTTCGCTATTTATTTTAGAGTGCGATTGATCTACATATGCAATTTTAACAGTTTCTCCAATATTAAATGTTCCGCTGTCAGCCTCTAATTCTTTCATTATTAATTTAAAGAGAGTTGTTTTCCCAGCACCGTTTGGACCAATAATCCCAACAATTCCATTTGGAGGAAGGTTAAAGTTTAAATCATCATAAAGTAATTTATCATCAAAAGCTTTAGATACTTTTTCAGCCTCAATAACTATATTTCCTAGTCGGGGACCATTAGGAATAAAGATTTCTAATCTATCATCTTTAGCTTGTTGCTCTTCGTTTAATAATTTGTCGTAATTATTCAAACGAGCTTTCGATTTAGAGTGTCTTCCTTTTGGGTTCATTTTTACCCAATCTAATTCTCGTTCTAGTGTTTTTCTACGTTTCGAAGCTGTTTTTTCTTCTTTGGCCAAACGGTCAGTTTTTTGTTCTAACCAAGAAGAATAATTTCCTTTCCAGGGGATGCCTTGTCCACGATCTAGTTCCAGAATCCATCCAGCTACATTGTCTAAAAAATAACGATCGTGAGTAACAGCGATAACCGTTCCTGCATACTGTTGTAGATGTTGTTCTAACCAAAGAACAGATTCTGCATCGAGGTGGTTAGTTGGTTCGTCTAAAAGTAATACATCGGGCTCTTGCAATAATAACCGACATAGAGCAACACGTCTACGTTCTCCACCCGAAAGGTTTTTTACAGGAGTATCTCCAGAAGGTGTACGCAACGCGTCCATTGCGATTTCAAGTTTAGTTTCTAATTCCCAAGCATTGGTTGCATCAATTTGGTCTTGCAGTTTTTCTTGTTTTTTCATGAGCTCTTCCATCTTATCTGGGTTCTCATAAACTTCGGGCAAGCCAAACATATCGTTTATTTTATTGTATTCTTCAAGAATAGCAACTGTTTCTGCAGCACCCTCTTTTACAATATCCATTACCGTTTTATCGTTATCTAAATGAGGTTCTTGTTCTAGATAACCGACGGTATAATTAGGTGCAAAAACCACTTCGCCTTGATATTCTTGTTCAATTCCTGCAATAATTTTCATTAAAGTAGATTTTCCTGAGCCGTTTAAACCGAGGATACCAATTTTAGCTCCATAGTAGAAACTCAGGTAAATATTTTTTAGAACTTGTTTGTTCCCATTAGCATAGGTTTTGTTTATCCCAGCCATAGAAAAAATAATCTGCTTATCTTCTGACATATTTTTAAATTTTTGAATTACAAATTTACAGCTTTCAAAGCATATTATTGAGTCAAAAATTACAATTATTATTTTGTACTTGTAGATACACTTTTGAAAGTCTTTTTTGGTTAAAAAAACAGTTTCTTAAAAATCAAATTTTAAGTATCTTTACAACTTATTATATAGATATACCGATAATTATTTAGAAATATGAATAAAATTGAACGATACATCCCTAAGAACAATGTTAGAATTGTAACTGCAGCCGCACTTTTTGACGGGCACGATGCTGCTATTAACGTAATGCGTCGCATTATACAATCGACTGGTGTAGAGGTTATCCATTTGGGGCATAATCGCTCGGTACAAGAAATTGTTGACTGTGCCATACAGGAAGATGTACAATCTATAGCTATTACATCGTATCAAGGAGGACACGTAGAATTTTTTAAATATATGTACGATCTTTTGCAAGAAAAAGGCTGTGGACACATCAAATTATTTGGTGGTGGCGGTGGTGTTATTTTGCCAGAAGAAATAGAAGAATTGCATCAGTATGGAATTGTAAAAATATATTCGCCAGACGATGGTCGTGAATTAGGTTTACAAGGAATGATTAACGATTTAGTAAAAAAATCGGATTATCCTACAGGGACAAAATTACAAGCTATTGCTGATATTCAGAAAAAAGATATCAATGCTGTTGCAAGAATGATTTCGGCAGCCGAAAATCAGCCTGAAAAAATAGAAAAAGAATTAGAGATATTACGACAAGAAGCAGCTAAAACTAATATTCCTGTTTTAGGAATTACCGGAACTGGAGGAGCTGGAAAATCTTCTTTAGTAGATGAATTGGTTCGCCGTTTTTTGTCCGATTTTTCAGATAAAACAATAGCAATTATTTCTGTTGATCCATCGAAACGTAAAACAGGTGGTGCTTTACTTGGAGATAGAATTCGTATGAATTCAATTAACAACGAGCGGGTTTACATGCGCTCTTTAGCTACCCGTCAGTCTAACTTGGCACTTTCTCATTATGTAAAAGATGCGGTTGATGTAGTTAAGGTTGCTGGTTACGATTTAGTTATTTTAGAAACCTCAGGAATAGGACAATCTGATACTGAAATTGTAGACCATTCTAATGTATCTATGTATGTAATGACACCAGAATATGGTGCGGCAACACAGTTGGAAAAGATTGATATGTTAGATTTTGCTGATATTATTACTCTAAATAAATTTGACAAGCGAGGAGCTTTAGATGCATTACGCGATGTGAAACGTCAGTATCAGCGCAATCA